>JAUHXB010000108.1 GCA_030427215.1 Alphaproteobacteria bacterium
GGATTCAAAATTAGAAGAGGCTTTAAAAACAATTGCTTCGCAAAATTCAGACAGCAAGGCGATTACAACAAAACGTGCCGCGAAAAATGGCGATATTGTCGTGATTGATTTTGATGGTTCCGTTGATGGAGAGAAAAAAGACGGAATGGCGGGCGAAAAATTCAATCTTGAGCTGGGCGGTGGCCAATTCATACCTGGGTTCGAAGAACAATTGGTTGGTAAGAAAGCCGGCGATGATGTCACAGTCAATGTCACATTCCCCGAAAATTATGGTTCTGCTGAACTTGCTGGGAAAGAAGCCGTGTTTGAATGCCATATACATGAAATCCATGAAAAAGTTGATTCTAAAATCAATGATGATTTGGCGAAAAAATTGGGTATGGATGACCTTGAGGCATTAAAGAAAATCTTGCGGGAACAAATGCAGGGCGAATACGCACAATTTACACGCATGAAGCTCAAACGCGATTTACTGGATCAATTGGATGCAGGGCATAAATTCGAATTGCCATCCATGATGTTGGATCAAGAATACGAAATGATCATCAAACAAATGGAACAAGAGCGTCATCAACAAATGCACGCTGAAGGCAAAGATCATGATTGTAACGAATCACAAATTTCTGATGAAGAAAAAGAAGAATTAAAAGAAATAGCAGAGCGTCGTGTTAAGCTTGGCTTGGTTCTATCGGAAATTGGTTCATCCAATAAAATCACGGTTGAGCAAGCGGATTTACAAAAGGCCGTCATGGCAGAGGCACAAAAATACCCTGGTCAAGAAGCGCAAGTGTTTGAATTCTACCAAAAGAATAAGCAGGCTTTGGATTCTCTACGCGCCCCAATTTTTGAGGAAAAAGTTGTTGATTACATCATTGAATTGGCCGATGTCACAGAAAAGAAAGTCTCATTGGAAGAGCTAACCGCCGATGATGATGAGGTTCCAGCAAAGCCAAAAAAGAAGGCAGCAGCTAAAAAAGCGCCCGCCAAGAAAAAAGAGACCGCTAAAAAATAAATTTAAGTCGTCTAAGTTTAGATCACCAGGTCTAAGTCATTGATTTTATTCATGACGACTTAGACGACTTTAGTTTTAGAGGGTTATCCAATCAAATGGTTTTATGGTGCTTACTCACTAGAACTATAGGACAATTATCCTATAACGTCAATCAGATTATTGGAAGACCGGCATCCGCCCATGCGGTGATGCCGCCTTCTAAATTCAAGATTTCATTGTTGACCTCTGGAATGGTCATTACATACTCGCATACGCGGCCTGACCGACCTCCACTTTTACATTGGAAAATAATTGTTTTATCCGCGGGGAATGTCAGGTGGTGAAAGACACCGTCGATAACACTCATCGGAATTGAGGTTGCATAAGGAATATGGCTTTCGTGAAATTCATCTGGCTCACGAACATCGATGATAATCGCGCTCCCATTTTCAATGAGAGAAAGCGCGTCTTTTGAAATAATTGTTTTTATCATGGGAAAGATTTTAACACGAAGCTCACTAAGATCACTAAGTTTTTATAATTAACGTCATCACCTGAATTGCGAATAGCAATTCTAAGGTGATCCCGAGATTATTATTAAGATTCTAGGTTCCCTTAGAATTTGATAAATCAAATTCAGGGAATGACAAACATGCAATAAATTAACAATTATATCTTAGTTTTGACGACCGGCCCCATGGTTTGCGCGTAACGGTCATATCGATTTCCAAGTCAGCGTCAACATGTGGATAATTACTGAGAAAAACAATATCTGCAAAATTTTGGCGCGTAAAAGATAATAAATCATCTCTATCATAAACTCCCGCTATATCAGGTGACATTGCCTCATCAATAGACATTTTTTCCCGTACAAATTCCGAATTGGCCATATTTAAAAATAACATCGAATTTGGTTTACCTATGATGGGAACACGCCGCACCCATAATTCATTATCACGATCACCATTCCGTTCTGGCGTTTTACGAACTGCATCAAACCTAAATAGTCCATATCTTAAAAAATCAAACCATGCGGTTTTCCCTGCATTTGGATCAGCCTCCGCGCCAATCACATAGGGGGTGATTGTATCCATTGGAATTTCAAGCTTCCGACCCTCGGCAACGGCGTTATACATCAAACTCATACGGCATGATGTGCCGATTATTTTGGAATTTGAGTTATTATTCATTTTAGTCTTGGCAGGAAAGAGCCTGAGAAGTTTCTTGATTGTTCTTTTTGAAAAAACTTTGCTAACTGAGGCAATGATTTAATCGCATCTGTAATACCACCCCACATAAGTTCAATGGATTTATCAATAGGTTTTGCATCTAAAAACTCAAATAACCTCTGCTTTTCCTCTGAATTCGCCATGAAAGGCATTGTAAAGGTACAATCATCTTCATAAGCTCCACCTTCAATAATAATTTTTATACCTAGTTTTCTCGCTTCATCCATTAATGGTTTTACTAAATATTGCGATCCACAGCTGTTTTCGTAGACGTATACAGCGTCAACACCAGTCTCAATATTTCTATGAAGAAAATTAAGTTTATCTATGTGTTGCTGAATAATACTTTCTGGTCTTCCAGAAATTGATTTGTCTACAAAAACAGCAATTCCGTCATAAGAGACGCTTACACGCTGTTCGTTTAATGCGAAACCATCACCAAAGTCAAGATGTTCATTAGGTGACATATTTTTTTCATCCATTGAAAAAATAACTTTTATTTCAGTACCGTTAACTATCATAAGAATAATTTAATCGAATACAGATTCTATGTCAAATCTATTATTTGTGAAATAAAGATTTCTATCCCGTCTTTTCTTCCAATTCTAACAGCTCAAACTCTTTGTTTTCTTTTTCGCGTTTTTTACGATCAAGTTTTTCGGCCGATTTATTAAACGCCTTTGGATCGCGAGAATAAAAATCAGGATCAGCCAATTGATCTGATAAATCTTTAATTTCACTTTCTAATTTTTCAATTTCTTTTGGAAGATTTTCAAGCGCATACTTGTCTTTGAAGGTTATCTTAGCTGGTTTTTCTTCTGTTTTTATTGGCTCTACATAAGCTTGTTTAGGTTTTTCACTCTCAGTGACGAGTTGAGCTTTCTTCTTCTCTGTCTTTTTCTTGAACTCAAGATAATCACTGTACCCGCCAATTACATTTTCAATATGCCCGTCTCCTTCAAACGCCAAAATCTGTGTCACGGTTTGATCCAAAAAATCACGGTCGTGCGACACGATAAATAATGTCCCATCATAATTGGCGATGATTTCTTCCAACATTTCCATCGTTTCCATGTCCAGATCATTTGTCGGTTCATCAAGGACGAGAATATGCCCCGGATCGGCCAGAATTTTCGCAAGCATCAGGCGGTTTTTTTGCCCCCCTGATAATGTCGCAACCTTGTCTTCTGCGCGACCAGGATCGAATAAAAATTGTTTAAGATATCCACGCACGTGGCGCATTTTCCCCATCACCTCAATATGATCACCACCATCAGGAAGCAAATTTCCAATGAGCGTTTTTTCAGGGTTTAAGTCACCTCGTTTTTGATCAAAATAACTGACATTAATATTTTTCGCCAATTTCACCGTGCCTTTATCAGGGTCTTCCAACCCCAACATTAATTTGAGGAATGTTGATTTCCCTGCGCCATTTTTTCCTAAAATCCCAATACGGTCTTTACGCAAAACACGGAAATTGAAATGATCCAAAATCACCTTATCATCATAAGATTTACAGACCTGTTTGAATTCACAAATCACCTTTGAGGACATTTCCGTTGAAATTTGGGGTAATTCAATTTTGCGGGTCACACGGCGAAATGCTGATTGATCCTTTTTCAATTGATCACGCATCGCCCGAACCTTTGCCACGCGGGCAACATTGCGTTTCACGCGAGCCTTAACCCCCCTATTCGCCCATTCCATTTCATGTTCGACTTGTTTTGATCGGTTGTGAAGCTCTCGACGTTCCTGTTCGATCAAATCATTCGACCATGGTTCAAAATGCTTAAATCCACTTGGGGAAATTCTGATCCGCCCGCGATCTAGCCAAAACACGCGGTTCGATACGTTTTCGAGGAATTTTTTATCATGGGAAACAATCAATAAGGCCCCGCGCCACCCTTTCAGGAAATCTTCCAACCATTCAATCACATCCAAATCAAGATGGTTTGTCGGCTCGTCCAATAACAAAATATCAGGTTCATGCACCAACGCACGAGAAAGCGCCGCGCGGCGTAATTGTCCCCCAGACAGCAAAGTCATTTCGGCATGTTTATCAAGGTGAAGCGGTTCACACACCATATCCACCCGATATTCATAGAGCATTTTTTCCTCTTCGGTATCGGCTTCAACCCCCGCAAACACATAATCAAAAACGGTTTGATTGGCTTGTGGGACGATGTCTTGTTGTAAATACCCTATCGACACGCCCGCCAATTGCCATCGCTCCCCCTTATCCAGCTGAATTTTATCGGTGATGATATTCATCAGGGTAGATTTACCCGCACCATTACGCCCAACCAAGGATATGCGCTCCCCGTCTTTAATATGAAAGGTTAGCTCTTCGAATATAGGTTTACCGTTAAATGCAATGGCGGCGTCTTGGACGGAAAGGAGTAAATCTGACATGGATTGCGTTTTATCATATTTATAAGCAAGATTACTATTTATATTTCTTTAAGAAATCATGTATCCTTGTTTCATGACAGAGACTGCAATTGATAAAATGACGTTTGAAGATGCGATGGTGGAATTGGAAACCATTGTCCGTAATTTGGAAACAGGCCAAACAAAGTTGGATGATTCTATAAAATCATATGAACGCGGCGTTGCATTGAAAAAACATTGTGAAAAACGCCTGAACGATGCGCGTTTAAAAATTGAAAAAATTACATTGGATCAAGATGGAAAACCAACAGGGTTAGAGCCATTTGATCCCGAATAATATATAAAAAAAGAAAGATAAAAAAAATGCCATCCCCTCGCGAAGCCGATCCAGACCTACAATCCGCCATCGATGAAACCGCGGCGGCCGTTGAAAAAACAATGCGCCATATCCTGCCAGAATCTGATGATGCCGAAGGGTTGCTTTATGACGCCATGCGCTATGGGTCATTAGGCGGTGGTAAGCGTTTGCGTCCATTTTTGGTGATGCAATCGGCAAAATTATTTAATGTTGACCCAACACGCGCAAAACGCGCGGCGGCGGCATTGGAATTTATTCATTGTTATTCTCTTATTCATGAT
>JAUHXB010000109.1 GCA_030427215.1 Alphaproteobacteria bacterium
TCGTGATGTGATTTGTTTCCCGACATTGAAACCATTAAAGCCAACGCCAAAAGCGGTTGAAACAAAAGAAATTATAAATACTGAAATTTTATCAAAAGATGAGATTTTAAAATTGGATGATAATGAATATCGCTTTGCCGTTGTTGTGAATGGTAAGGAAGAAAGCATTGGGCGTATTATGAATGCGGTCGGTCATTCCATGGCGGGATTGGTTGGAAAATCAGATGTATCCGATTTCTGCTTTATTGATTATGAAGATAAAGAGGGGGAGGTTCACCCATCCATTTCCCATTATCCAACCATTATTTTAAAGGCGAAAAATTCAAATCAAATTTTGACGGCGCGGAATAAAGCCAAAGACAAAGGCATCGCCTTTGTCGATTTCACCGAAACCATGACGGTCGGAAGCTCCAAGGCGCAACTGGAAGAAACAAAACAGGTCGCCACAGACGACCTGAATTATTTCGCCGTCGCCATGTTTGGCAAAACAGAAGACTTAAAAGAGGTTACGGGTAAGTTTTCTTTGTATAAATAGCTTGAAAAGCGCATCATAATTCTGTAAATAAATAATTATGATGCGCTTGGATGATGATGGGCAAGAATATTGGAAACCGCTAGAAATTCCGAGAAGGTTTTTTGATTGGATTGACAATCCTCTGACGGATAACCATGCGGCGGAAGGTTCAGAATATTTCAATCAGGCATTGCTGACCGATCAGGCTTGTTGGGTTCTACAACATAGTCCGACAATACAGGCATCTTTTGAAATCTATGAAGATTTAACCGTTTATAATATTACAGCTGAAGATCGAGATGATTTACTTGCTGAACATATAAGGCAAAATAAAACAATAGCAGTATCTCCTTCTACAAATGTTTGGATAAGAGCAGGGCTTCTTGCTCATGAGTTTGGGCATGCTGTGCAAGCCCAGGAAAATTTGTTAAAAGACGCTTTTTCATCACGTGATAGAGCAATAATACTGATAAAAGAGGCCGATGCCAGAGTTTTTGATGTAACCGTTTCTTATGAGCTAAGGCATCGCTTTCCTCATGTATGGGCTAGCGACTTAAATAAGAAATTAAAGTTAGTTTTGCTAAAATCTATATTGGAGAATCCAGAGAATATTGTTAGTGGAGTTGCCGGAAGGCGGGTTTTTGAAGAATATCTAAATTCAGGAATGGGGCGCCAATTTTATTTTAATTACCATTCTGTATCTAAAAAATTTGCAAATGGTAGAGAAAAACCAATTGCAAAATCATCTGTTTATGAAGTGTTAGCAGAATACTATGACTCATTAAAAGGGATGCCTTTTAGTGCCTTTAATGGCACTGAATATGAACAAATAGAGCGCGAGCATTATTTAAATCCGAATGATGCTGAGAGAGTGGTTAGAGCCGTTCAAATGAAACTCTAACCCAACTTACCCTTCAACAATTCATTCACCATAGAGGGGTTGGCTTTACCGCCGGATGATTTCATGACCTGCCCAACAAAGAACCCGAGGAGTTTTTCGTTTCCGCCTTTATAGGCTTCGACTTGTGATGGGTTATTGGATAGGACCTCATCAATGATGGCTTCAATCGCGCCGATATCTGTGACTTGTTTTAATCCTTTTTCATCGATGATTGTGTCGGCGGATTTTCCTGTTTCCATCATGTCGGCAAAGACATCCTTGGCAATTTTACCATTGATGGTTTTGTCATGAATACGCGCGACCAATTCCCCTAAATTTTCGGCGGAAACGGGGCTGTCATCCAATGTTTTTTCGGCCTTATTAAGGGCGCCCAGCAATTCATTAATCACCCAATTTGCGGAGATTTTGGCATCACCTCCCGTTTTGACAACTGTTTCATAATAGGCGGCGCGGGATTGTTCGGCAATCAACACGGATGCGTCATAGGCATTGAGGCCGAATTCGTTCATAAAACGGTGTTTTTTCGCATCGGGTAATTCAGGCAAGGTTGATTTTATCCGCTCCATCAATTCATCGGTCAATGTTAATGGCAATAAATCAGGGTCAGGGAAGTAACGGTAATCATGCGCGTCTTCTTTTGAACGGAGGGGACGTGTTTCAAGCTTTACAGGGTCCCAAAGGCGCGTTTCTTGGTCGACTTCGCCGCCATCTTCGATAATTTCAATTTGGCGGAGGGCTTCAAATTGGATCGCCTGTGTCATCGCCTTGATCGAATTGACGTTTTTAATTTCGGCGCGTGTACCGAATTCTTCGCCGGGTTTCCGCATGGAAATATTGACGTCCGCGCGCATGGATCCTTCGTCCATATTGCCGTCACATGTTCCCAAATACCGCAAAATCATACGGATTTTATTGACGTAGGCCGCGGCCTCATCCGCGCTTCGGATATCAGGTTCACTGACAATTTCCATCAGGGCAGACCCTGAACGATTTAAATCCACATATGATTTTTGTGGGTGCATATCATGCACGGATTTTCCTGCATCTTGTTCCAAATGCAGGCGTGTAATGCCAATAATTTTTGTTGATCCATCGGGTAGGTCGACCTCTATCTCACCTGTTCCCACGATGGGCTGATCATATTGAGAGATTTGATATCCTTGGGGAAGGTCAGGATAAAAGTAATTTTTCCGTGCAAAAACCGATGTTTTATTGACCTGAGCGTTTAGCCCAAACCCAGTTTTCACCGCCTGTTCAACGACATATTCGTTAAGCACGGGTAACATACCCGGCATGGCGGCATCAACCAATGACACATGCGTGTTTGGCGCGGCGCCAAATTCAATGGATGCCCCTGAAAATAATTTTGATTTGGCCGTGACTTGGGCATGGATTTCCAACCCAATCACCATTTCCCATTCACCCGTTTCACCTTTTATTAATGCATGTTGTGTCATTATGCCGCGTCCTTTTTTATCTTTCTTATTTTTTAACCGCAAAGTCACGCAGTGTCACGCAAAGTTTTTTATGATTATTGTGATTTTTTAAATCAATTTCCCCATCACGGATGCCGTGTCCAACATACGGTTGGAAAAGCCCCATTCATTGTCATACCATGCCATGATACGGACCAAATTTCCGTCCATGACTTTTGTACCGTTGAGTGAAAAAATTGAGCTATGCGGGTCGTGGTTAAAATCGGAAGACACCAATGGTTCATCATAACATCCCAAGATGCCTTTAAGGTTGCCCTCGCAGGCGGATTTTATGGCGTCATTCACTTCCTCAACACTTGTATCGCGTGTGGCGTTAAATTTCAAATCAACCAAGGACACATTTGGTGTTGGAACGCGGATGGCAACGCCGTCCAACTTCCCATTTAATTCGGGGAGGACCTTCCCCACGGCCTTCGCCGCACCGGTGGATGTTGGAATCATGTTTGCGGCCGCCGCGCGAGCACGGTGTAAATCTTTATGCGCCGTATCTGTCACGCGTTGATCACCCGTATAGGCATGGATGGTTGTCATAAATCCTTTTTCAATGCCAATGGCGTCATTTAATGTTTTTGCAACGGGGGCAAGGCAATTTGTTGTGCAGGATGCGTTGGATACAATCACATGGTCAGCGGTTAATGCATCATGGTTTACGCCATAAACAACCGTTAAATCTTCATCCGATGCAGGGGCGGAAATCAGAACGCGCTTTGCACCCGCATCAATATGTTTCATACAATCATCACGTTTTGTAAACACGCCTGAACATTCAAACACAATATCAATATTCAATGTTGCCCAAGGCAGGTCGGATGGATCGCGTTCGGAAAAGACTTGAATTTGTTGGCCATTGACGCTCATTGTGTCTTCATCAATGGCCGTCACATCATGGTTAAATCGTCCGTGAACCGTGTCATATTTCATCAAATGCACGTTTGTGTTCACATCCGCCAAATCATTAATCGCAACAACAGCCATGTCTGTGCGCCCCGATTCCACCAGTGCACGATGAACCAAACGCCCGATACGCCCATATCCGTTAATTGCAATTTTTAATGTCATAATATTATTTCCTTGCTTATGTTTTTTGAGTTGATTAAGCTTAATTCAAATATAACATAAATCAAGCAGGGGTATAAAAATGAGTGAAAAAATCACCGAACAGCCAATTCAAGGAACTGAAGAAACAGTCATGAACGCGTGGGTTGCGCTTGGAAATGCCGATAAATCAGGACATGTCGCAACAGGTGTTCCTGTCGCAGATCCATCAAGTCATGCCGAAGAGCAAGTCTATAGTTGCAGTTTTGCCGCTCTCAAGGGGCTGACGCATGGTAGGTAGTGAGGCTAAGGCGTCAAATTTTAGCGAGCAACATTCTTATTCTAGATAGCTCCAACCATGAAAAATAATTAATTTAAATTTTTAGAATTTTCTTTGAAAAACCTGGTTTGATCACGCATATGCAAAAAACCCTTTCCAAATTCCGCTAATGCAGGGCACAAGCCACTTTCAACCTCTTTTGCGGCCATTTCTTGAATTTCATGGCTGTATTGAACTATGTCTGGCATGTAATATTCTTTGATAGTACTTTTTACAGGCTCACTTTTGATGAAAAGAAATCCAACTATCATTAATATTATTCCTGATATAACATTTTGAAATATAGGGTTTTCAAAGCAACATTTAACAAGATCTTTATTATTTAGGGCCATTACTTTACCGCACTCACAATCGCCTCTTTCGTAATTCCGAAATGGTCGTACAATTCGGGGGCGGGGGCGCTATCGCCAAATCCATCCATACCGATGAATGTGCCGTGGGCGCCTATAAGGGCATCCCATCCCATGCGGACACCAGCCTCGATTGCGATTTTCTGGCTGTCATTACAAATGAAGGATTGGATATACTTGCCATCTTGTTCCCAGAATAAATCAAGGCATGGGCAAGACACTAAGCGCACCTTTTTACCTTGTGCGTCCAAATCGGCCTTTGCCGCCGCGGCGATTTCTACTTCTGATCCTGTGGCGAATAATGTGACATCGGGTTCGCCGTCGCAATCTGCCAAAATATAAGCCCCGCGCGCGGATAAATTGTCTTCTTCATATATTTTGCGTTGAGGCTCTATCCCTTGACGTGTTAATGACAAAATAGATGGCGCATCATCAATTTGAAGGGCCAATTCCCAACATTCCGCCGTTTCCGTTTGGTCACAGGGACGGAACACATAAGTGTTTGGCGTCGCGCGCGAGATGGCCAGATGC
>JAUHXB010000110.1 GCA_030427215.1 Alphaproteobacteria bacterium
AGATAATAACTATAATCGTTATTTTATTCATAATCATCTTATTCCCATGGGGGCCGCAATATGGTCGATGAGTGCGAATGATATGATGGGGTTTCCTATGAAATCCTTTGCTCGCTTTTGTATTAACCATGGATTGTTGAAATTAAAAAACCGTCCGCAATGGTATACGGTCGATGATGGCAGCAAAACCTATGTCCAACTGCTGTCCGATCAATTCAAAGACAAAATTCGATTAAACACACCTGTAACATTCATTAAACGCACCGATCAGGGCGTAGAGGTGAATGAAGAAATATTTGATAAGGTGATTATCTGTACGCATTCAGATCAGGCTCTTGCCTTGATAGATGATCCATCAGATTCAGAAAATGAAATATTAGGCGCTATCCCCTATTCCACAAATACAGCTATTTTACATCGCGATATATCTCAAATGCCAAGGCGTAAAAAGGCATGGGCAGCGTGGAATTATTTGGCCAGTGAGAATAATCAGGTCACATTGACCTATTGGATGAATAAATTACAAGATTTCCTCCCTAAAAATGATGATTTATTTGTGACACTCAACCCAGTAACAGCTATCAATCCCGATAAAATTATTAAAACACAAACCTATCACCATCCTGTCTATTCTCTTGAGGCCATCAAGGCACAATCTCAAATCAGCACAATACAAGGGCAGAAAAACACCTATTTCGCGGGTGCATGGTGTGGATATGGATTTCACGAAGACGGATTGAGCGCAGGGCTAGCGGTTGCAGAAATGGCCGCAAATATAAAACGCCCTTGGGATATAGAGGAAAAATCAAGCTCTTATAAAAATATAACCGGCTGATTTTATTTCATTAGATCAATCACAAGACGGGATTGCTTAGAACCAGATTTTCCAATCTTTGTTGTTTTAACCGATGATGTGTTCTTAACCGCCATGGCGATGATTGTTCCCTGCCCCGATGATTTCGCCTCATACCCGGATAATTGAGATGATTTGTAAGTTCGACTATTTTGTGTAGACCATTGTGTTTCAGGCAACATAATCGTTACAATCCCTGCTTCCTTATCAAAGCTCATTTCATGGTTTGTTGAACCATTAATGTCAAACACCAAACGTGTTTTATCGCTATGCGCACCATAACGGACATTATAAACGCCGTCCTTCATAGGCAAGGTTTTTGTTTTTGGCTTTACCGCTTTTGTTTTTACAGCGGGTTTTGGCGGTTCAGCCTGAGCCTTTTTACGGTCTGGCACAGGCAAAATAACTTGCGGTTTTGCTTCAGCAGGATTTTGAACAACTTCGCTTATTGTTTCAATCCGCGTTTGACCATAAGCGGAAATCTCATCACGCAAATAATTGAGGCGCGTCAACAATGTTGCAACACGCAATTCAATTGATTCCGTTTCCTTAATGAACCCTTGTAATTTTTCATCCATAAGCTGTGGATTAAGTCCGCGCACACCTGCCATTTTGGATGAATCATATGATTGATCGCCATTGTAAAACGGCCCTCTATCCATCGAACAAGACAGAAGGAACGTAGAAATTGCAAAAATGAAACACACACGTAAGAACATTAATTATTATTTCACATGAGTCATGTGCCGTTCACAAGTGGGCTTATGATAAGCCTGTGGATAATATTGTATTATTCACCCTTACGCTTGTTTTTACGATCCGGAAGATCATCACCCCAATGGAATTTGGGAATAAAGTATGTGGGCTCACACCCGAAATTTTTACCTAGAATTTTAAGCATCTTTTGAATATCGGCTTTTGAGGTAACTTTAGAAAAGGACCCTATATGAACGCCATTTGCAATCAACGCACAATCAATATCCAAATTTATGGCCCCTTGAATGTCCGTGGCAAGACTGTCACCAATGACGCAGACTTGAGATGGGTAAATATTTTCAAACAGAGAAAAACAATAATTATAGACAAGCGGATATGGCTTGCCTATGTAATGAACAACGCCACCAAATTGTTCATATCGTCTGGCAATTGCCCCACCACCTATGTAATTGCGACGATTTAAGGTAATGTGTTTTTCAGGATTGGCACAAACCATTTTCAAAGAACGGCGCGATGCCTTTTTCAAAATACCATCATAATAATTTTCAAATGTCTTTTCAGGTGCGTCTGACCCCGTTAATAAGATAAAGCTAGCCTGATCAATATCATCAACACGATTGAGATCATCAATATTATCCACCATCTTTGTGTCACCGTGCCGGTTGAGCAAAAAGTAATCTGATCCCATTTTAAGAAAAAAATCATCATCTTTTGCTTTTAGTTTATGGCGTGTGACTTCTGAGGACGTGACGATATGATCATAATAATCTGGAGATAAACCCATGGCTTCTAAACGAGATTGATCCGCATTATTTCGCTTTCCCGAATTCGACAATAAAATAATTTGTTTGCCGCGAGCTTTTAAATTTTTTAATGTCTCAACTGCTTCTGGAAAAAGGCTCTGCCCATCATGTAATGTTCCCCATTGATCAATAATAAAACCAGAGTAGCTGTCTGAAATATCAGATATCCCCTTACATATTTTTATATTATCCATCCAGACATCCTTCTTTATTAAAGTATAAAGAAATGTATGAGGATATGAAGATTTTTTTTAAGCCGCCTTTTGGCGCCCCGTCACATCACACAGATATGAATAAATCTTACCAATATCAGATGATGAAAAGACCGCACTTAATATTGTTCCCTTATCAACAGTGTCCGTTTGGTTCAAGATGTCTTCGAATTGACGCATGAATTTTTGAACATAGTTTCGGAAATCCCCATCATTTTCGAACTTATCACGGATTTTATCATTCGGTAATTCGTTCAATCGTTGGGCCAACTTTGTTGAAAACACAGCAATGTCACCATTTTGGAATGACTTCCAATCTTTATCGGCAATATCACCATCAATCACACGAACAAAATCGATTGATAACGAATGAAGGCTTTCCAAGACAAATCGCGCAGAGGATAAAAATGATTTTTGCCCTGCTTGCAATTCATTGCGGCGAATATCTTCAATTTTCTGTGATGCCATATTGGATGCTTTTAACAAATTATCGGTTTGAGATATGAACGTTTTTGTTGCCTCCTCTACCGTATCTGTGGATTTCACAACCGATGCAATAAATTGTCCGGATTGAACAAATAAAGATTGGTTTGTATCCTTAATGTAATCCACGGCGGTTTTTGTTTTATCTGTGACCTTATCCATTGTTTGTGTCAATGTTGAAACAGATTGTCCAATTTGAACGGCCGTATCTTCAGTTTGATCGGCGATTTTCGCGATATGATCCCGAACATCCAAAACATAGGATTTCGCCTGCCCCAATACGGATTCCGTTGCCGCATCAATATCTTTTGATTTAATTGAGAGCGTATCGGCCATTTTTTGCAAATTCATCAATGCCTCTTCACCATTTGATGTCATCACATTCATTTCATGTGTCATTGTTTGAATCGATTGCGTTGTGATATCAGCAATGTTTTGAGTGGCCTGTTTCAACTCATAAGCCTTTGTTTGTGCCTCATCCCCTATTGTATGAATACGGGACACAATGATATCAGATTCTTGCGATATTTTATCAGCGCGGTTGGTGAATTTATCACCCGCTTCCTCAATTTGGGAAACACTTAATCCCACATTTTCACTCAATTCCTGGAATTGATTTTGAAGTGTATTTTGAACTGAATCGATTTTTAAAATCGCTTTATCGGTTAAGATATGAATATTTTCGCTCTGGCTTTCTAATGTTGCCGACATGGTGTTCATACGGTCATTTGCCGATTGCAGGGAGATATCCATTGAGGTCATATTGGAATTAAGCTGTTCTGATGCATTATTTAATGTTGAGGATGCATCACTGGCTTTATCTTTAAGCTCGGCAATATGACCCGCAAAGCGCACGGTCGCACCGTCTAATTTCTCTGTTGAGGATAAAATAACCGATGACAGACTCTCTTCATAAGATTGCATATCAACCACTGCCTTATTGGCGTGGGATTGAAGGCGATCATAAAGAGGCATAATCGTGTTTGAGGCCTGTCCTAATTTTGCATGCGCTTGGTCAAGGATATTTTCTGTTGATTGAATAACCGCATTAAAGCTTTCGGCCTTATCAGTGAACGATACGCCACTTATACGTAGAATATCTGCCGCACGATCCGCACTTTCATCCATCAACGTGATACCACCAGATATTTTGTCTTCCATTGCCTCAACCGTTATGGATAAGTCACCAGACACAGATGTCATTTTATTTTGTGCCTGATCAAGCAATGTCATATAGCCATTTATCTTATTAGCCTGATGATCAATCATATCGGTAAGATCATTATTTTGGGCGCGAATATCATCCGTAATTGATTTGGATTGTTGCAAAATTTGCCCGGACAATGATGAAATATCTTGTGTTTGCTCACGCAGCGATGTCCGAATAATTTCAACATTTTCAATCGCCTTATCACTCGCATCTTTCATAGCATCAATGCGGGTATCCAACGTTGTTTCAATTTGCTTATGGCGCGTGTCAGCCTCGGCTACGGCCATAGACATCTGACGCATTGGGTCTTCGATTGAGGCAATCGTTTGTGTGATTGTATTACATATCCCTTTTGATAAGTCTTTCAAATCTGATTTTTGTGCCTCAAATCGATCCGTCATAACACCCATCTGGTTTTCAACCAGGGTATGGGATTGAACTATTTTTTGATGAATATCACCCATCACATGATCCATTGTTTCAATCATTGATTTATTCTGTGTTTCAAAATTTTCTAATTTTTCAACATGATCTGATATTTGTTCGATCATAATTTGAGCATCATTTTTGGTTGTTTCACTTGTTTGCAATAATAATTCAGAGGCCTTGCGCGACGCATCACTTATTTCCGACGCACTGCTATAAGTTGCATCTATTGTTTCGGTTAGACGATGGGATGCCGTTTTGCTGGTGCTGTCCATGCGTTCAATTTGATCATCAAATCCATCCATAACTTTTGAAATAATTGTGGCCTTATCAGATATAGAATTTGCAATGTCTTCTGTTTTACTCACAATATCACGCGTCGTATCATGTAATTGGGACAACGATCCATTAATGGTAGATGATAATGTTTCTGTTCTCGCGGCAATGCTATTCGATGCC
>JAUHXB010000111.1 GCA_030427215.1 Alphaproteobacteria bacterium
AACGGCAATGACAAAATCATCTGGCGGTATGGTGCCCGTAATGAATTTGGAACACACCGCGATAGAGGTCGCATTACAAGATTATTACGCCGGTGATTGGATCGACAAATTGGATGAAATTAAAATTAATCATGATGAGCGTCAGGTCATTGCATCGGCTGGTGCTTATGCATTGGGTCGTAAAACGGACGAGATGATTATCAACGCTTTGGCCGCAGGAACAAACCGTGTGACAGACAGTGGTTCGACAACAGGTATGACAAAATCAAAATTGTTAGAGGCGTATGAATTATTAGGCACAAACGAAGTGCCAGATGATGGTCAACGTTTCTGTGTCGTTGGTGTTAAACAGTGGTCAGAATTATTACAGATCGAGGAATTTAGCTCCGCCGATTATGTTGGTAACGAAGATTTGCCTTGGCAGGGATCGCAAGCCAAAAAATTCCTTGGTACAACATTCATGGTGCATAACGGATTGCCGATTGATGGTAATGGCGTGCGGTCTTGTTTCTGGTTTCATAAAACGGCGATTGGTCATGCGGTGGCTGCGGATGTTGAAACGGATATCACATGGCATGGTGATCGTGCAGCACATTTTGTGAATAACATGATGTCCCAAGGCGCAGGTCTTATTGATGCTGATGGGGTTGTTGAAATTACATGCGACGAAACACCAAGCGCATAAAACATCGATAATTTCATTTGGATCATCGTTACTCGTTGCTC
The DNA here is from genome assembly GCA_030427215.1 of Alphaproteobacteria bacterium. Lineage (GTDB taxonomy): Bacteria > Pseudomonadota > Alphaproteobacteria > Micavibrionales > UBA1664 > UBA1664. The sequence continues at coordinate 727 of JAUHXB010000111.1, forward strand.
GTGTATTATTCATACACGTCGCGCCTTGTGCCTTGTCCAAACAAAATTCTCTTCGTTTTTTAAAACACCATTAACAGTCATTGCGATTTTATTGCAATGCCAGTTTTTAAAATTTTAAATAAAAGGAACTTTCAAAATGGCTTTTAAACCAAATGACTTAAGCGTACTTGCTTACGCTAATAACTTTACCCTGTGGCATTACACGACTGAAGACGCCGCAGTGACAGGATCAGATTATTTCAACACCGCATCCGATATGGTGCGTGTGAATGATTTGATTATAACCTCTTTGGATACGGATGGCACGCCCTCCACGGTCTTTTACATCGTGACCGATAACACGAACGGAGTGGTCAGCGTTTCTGCCTTCACGGCATAATCTCCCTTCTACATAAAAGAAACGTAAATCTGTATCCATGCCCCTGCCTTTATGGCGGGGGCATTCCATGATTTTTAAGAGGTGTGAAATGACAAAACGACAAGATTTATACAGTATTTTTTATAAACCCATTGGTCAAAATTTAGATAATGATCCAAATGATATTATAAATACAAAAATAAAATTAGAACAACTAGGCTATCTTAAAGACGACATCAAAAACGGCTATATCACAAGGGAATTAAATGATGGAATTCATAAATTTCAAAAAGATAAAGGCCTGAAAAATGATGGTGTTATTAAACCAGGTGGCCCAACCGAGGCAACATTATTCAGTGATTTATTCGGTATAAATAAACAAACCCCTGATGAGGACCATGATCGTATAGCCGGCGTTCCTCTAATTATAAAAGCATTGCCGCACGTAGCCCGTTCTGGAAAGAAAGCATGGGATGCATGGCAAACTTGGCAAAAAATTTCACCTCAACAAAGACAAGATGAGATTGATGAGTTATATGATCAATATTACAGAGATTATGAAACTGAAGTGAGACATTGTAATAAAGTAACTAAAGAGCAGGGCAAAGAAGCAGGACAAAGATGTTTTGCTGAGGCGGCTAATAAATTAGCCGACTGTCAAAAAGAAATTAAAAGATAAAAAGAATCTTCTATAATTAAACTATGGCACTTAACTCACCTTTCTTGAAAAAAATAAAAATTCTTTCAGAAAAAATAGAAAACTGGGATGAATTTCCATTATCAATACCGATTTTTTCTCATGCTGATTTTGAATTTAATTTTGATAGGCCAGTAACAATTATTGTTGGTGATAATGGGTCTGGGAAATCTACATTGTTAGAGGCCATTGCATCACATTGTGGGTTCAGCACATCAGGTGGCACAAGAAACCATGTTATTTTTGAACAGGAGTCTGAGAGCTTATCAGATTTTCTAAGGCTCTCTTGGTTGCCCAAAATGTCTTCTGGTTTCTTTTTTCGTGCCGAGACATTTTCATCCTTCGCAAGGGATATAGATTCAATTCAGGCTTATGACGCTTATGGTGGAGAGTCACTGCGGGAACAATCACATGGAGAGGCATTTTCTCAAATATTTAAGAATAGATTTGGTCGACGCGGTGTTTATATTTTGGATGAACCTGAATCCGCATTATCGCCTCAAAAACAATGTGATTTGATACGTCTGATTTATGAACTTGAAAAAACAGGTGATGCTCAATTTATCATTGCAACGCATTCGCCATTAATCATGGCCATTCCAGGGGCGGATTTAAGGATGATTAAAGATGGCCAATTTGTATCCTGTGATTTTCATGAGACGGATCATTTCAAGATGTTGAGAGATTTCTACCTATACCCCGATGGATTTATGGAAGGGTTATTGATGGATGATCGTGATGAATAAATAAAACACATCAGAATACAATTTTTAACAACCGCCTTTTGGCGGTTTTTTTGTACTTAATTTAAACAAAGGAAAAATAAATATGCCACTCAATGACATCGCATTATGTTCTCGCGCGCTTATACGATTGGGCGCACAACCCATTTCATCATTTACCGATGGATCGGCAGAGGCGGAAATTTGTAACGCCCTGTATCCGCAGGCTCGGGATGCGCTTCTCTCATCCTATGGATGGAATTTCGCAACAGGGCAAATTGAACTCACGAAACTCAACGAAACCGCCATAGGTGAATTAAAAGATGTGTTCGCACTGCCCAACGATTTTTTAAGAGCCTTAAGCGCAGGCAACGGCGCGGTGTCCTATGGTTTAGATTACCGCATCATGCGCGGCAAATTATACGCCAATTCTCATAAGGTGATTTTGACTTATATCTTCCGCGCCGATGAATCCGAATTCCCTGAATTTTTTAATAGTGTTTTGATATCCAGGTTAGCGGCAGAATTTTGCATCCCGTTGACCGAAAACACATCACGATTTGAAACCTTAACACGGTTGGCCGAAACCGAATTTTCACGCGCACGGCAATTGGACGCGCAACAAGATCGCCCACAAAAATTACGATCATTTCCGCTGACGGATGTGCGGGGGTAAAATTATCTAAAATAAATATTGACATATCTTGTTTGCTTATGTTAGTTTATCTTTTATAACCTGAAATATTATAATTTAAGGAGATAAGTTATGAGCAAAGATAATACTATATCAGTGGCAAGAGCCTTTAGTGGCGGACCACTATATAAAGTGCCTAAGCCAGGAGATAATGATTTTATAGGACCCGTACACGACTTTCCTGAAACTCTTTTAATTTATAAACCAGAAGGAACACCTAGAGAAGCGCCAAAATGGCCAAAACCAAGAACTCCTTGGGAAAATTTCTAAATAAAATCAAACTAAACCGCCCATGTGGCGGCTTTTTTATGCTCGCTCTCTTCGCGTCTTCGCGACTTATTGTGAATCTTTTTTTACAGGAAGACGCCAAGGCGCGAAGAAGGTTTTATCACCACAGAGGTCATGGAGTGCACAGAGATTCCGCAGAATATGCTGCTTATCAATTAGAAGAAAGAGAGAAAGAGATCATAGCCCTTATAAAGAATATGGAGTATATTATAAAAACACACCGCATTCCGATGCTTGAAAAAGCTCAGCAAGCGGTCAAAAATGCGCTAAGCGCTCTTGATCGTTGTAAAGGACAGTAATGAAATATAAAAAGACAGTTACTCATTTTATTGCCGATTCATTAGGTGTTCTTGTTGGTATCTTATTCTCGGGAGAATATCACATTGATAAAATTACAAATGGAATATTTTTGTATGATTTATATTTGCTTTTTATAATATGTGTCTCGGTTGCTATTTTTTATTTTGTACAGAAAATAGCAGCAGAGAAATCCAGATCATATTTAATTGAAACAACAATTACCGCATTAATTATTTACGGACTTATTTCATATGATCGTATTTTAAAAATTGAATATGGATTTGATAATTTTTTAATGATTTGTCTTATGCTATCAAGTGCTGGATTGTCGCGGTATATATATCGAGAGAAAGAATAATGCCCACAAAACAGGATATAAAAGATGTTGTCTATGTTTTCTTTTGGGAAATGAAGATTCTTTTATTTATTTGTTGTTTTATTATTCCGCCATTTATTTTTATCGCGCTTTACACACCTTTTTCAGAGGATCGCTTTGAAACCACGATATTAATATCCGCTTACTCTTTAAATATAGTGCTGTTCACATTTTTTGCACTAAAAATTTTACAAGCCTATCGCGATAAATTTTTGAAAATTCTAATCGGTAAATTTTGTTTGGGTTTATTAATTTTTATACCTATTGATATTATTATAAGCAATTTCGACGGAGAACAAGATCGAGCTTTTTATTTTGAATATTTATTAATGATTATATTTTTTATACTCAACGTGGGATTTGCTTACGCAATTGATAAATGGATTTACAAATCAAAAACACAGAATGCTTTAAAAGATTTAACCATTACAAAATCAAGCCATGCTTTTTATGGATTAATATTTTTATTCTTTGCAATAATGTCTGTGTTCTTCATTTTGTATGATGCTGTTATTCAAATAGATAGTGGTTTTTTAATTTTAGATATTAGATTATCTTACGCAGTTTTACTTGCGACAGTCTTGTTTATTATATGCCATCACCATCGCTATAAACCATATGTTTTGATAATGAGTGGTATCACGGGATTAATGTTTGGTAGTGTGATTGTGTCAGATAGTATTATTAACGCTTTTGCCTATTCAATTTTAGCCTAGGGATTGATTTTAAAGGGATTGATACGCTTTTAATTCTTCGCGGCTTTTTGTGAATCCTTTTACAGGAGGGCGCAAAGGCACGAAGATGGTTTTATTATAATGACGGCCCCCCTTGCGACCCTTGTGCGTTCTTGGCGACCTTCGCGTGGACAAGAATTGAATTGATTTATGGCTTTGGGGCGCTGATCAAGTCGGGGATGTTTATATTGAACATCTTCGCTTCTTCGATGCTTCGCGTTCAAATTAAATAAAAAGAAAGAAAAAATATGACTC
>JAUHXB010000112.1 GCA_030427215.1 Alphaproteobacteria bacterium
TCTTTCATTTTTGCAAACGCATCTTTGTTGATCATCCCTGCGGTTTTATCGGTTTTGGGGACATGAAGCGTGATGAAATCTGCGCGTGCGTATAATTCATCTAAATCAACCTTTTCAATACCCATTTCAACGGCGCGTTCGTCAGTGAGGTAAGGGTCAAATCCCACGACTTTCATCTTTAATCCAAGAGCGCGGTCAATGACGATGGCACCAATATTTCCACATCCAATCACACCAAGTGTTTTGTTGAATAATTCAACGCCCATAAATTTAGATTTTTCCCACTTGCCCGCATGAGTGGATTCATTCGCCTGCGGTATAGAGCGTGCCAGCGCCATCATCATTGAAATCGTATGTTCAGCCGTGGTGACAGAATTTCCAAAAGGCGTGTTCATCACAATCACACCCTTTTCCGTGGCGGTTGGAATATCAACATTATCAACGCCAATGCCTGCGCGACCAATAACTTTTAAATTCGTAGCAGAATTTAAAATCTCTTCGGTGACTTTGGTGGAGGACCGAATCGCCAAACCATCATATTGCCCAATGATTGATTTTAATTCTTCAGGAGATTGTCCCGTGATGACGTCAACATCGACGCCTTTGTCTTTAAAAATTTCGGCGGCCTTTGGCGCCATCTTATCACTTATTAATACTTTAGGCATGTCCAGCCCTCCTTTTCTCTTTTTTATAAAGATGAAGGTTAGGCCAAAAAAGTCAAATCATTGCATTGCGAAAAGGGGATGTTATCCCCTTAAATCGGTAAAGGCTTTCTTTTTGAAGTCACGCTTGGTGTTTGTTGTCCTCTTTTTTGAATAGACGCAATTTGATCATAATTTACTGAGCCAAAATATGATTTGGCCCTCATGCCGCGTACCGCATTTTCAATTTTTTTTGAAACCTGTCCCAAACAAACAATGCAATCCGTGAATCCAAATTGACTATCATTTGATCCATCTTGGCTGTGCTCTAAAAATCCAAGGCAACGAGGTGATAGTTTGTATTTATTTATTGCCGATATTCCTTCAAAAAATCGTTCTTGGGCGCTTTCAGTTTCAAAAACATAACTATCCTTTGAAAAGGCTTCCGCAATTTTGTTGGCGTCACGAATATGATCTTCAATATTGGCTTCACTCAAAATGATCATTCGGCTCTGTGCTTTTGCAATATTATGCGATGCATTTGAATAAGATGTCATTTTTGAAAAATCATCCGTGGGGTATGGTGGAGTATTGTTATCAAACATTTCTATTCTTTCTATGTTTTTCATTTTATTTATTTTAAGCATTAAAAAAGCGCCTGACTTTTTGTAAGTGAGGCGCTAAATCCGTTTTATCCTGTTTATGTATGGTTAAACGATTTTAGCCCCCTTGCGGATCACCACGAGGAGGTTGAGAACGAGCACTAAAATGTGTCTTTGTATAACCATAATTTTTTCAAACATAACTTTAATACGCAATGCAACACAAAAATGAAAAAAAATTTCAATTATTTTTTTGACAATATGATTTTACTATACTACTTATTATAGAAATTAAAAATAACAGAGAGGTTTTCCATGGCTAAACAAGAAGTCGTATTATTTGCAAATTCAGAAGAGTTGAGTTCTACAGAAGCGTTCAAAAAATCGATATTACAGGGTTTCGGGCATGATCGTGTATATGATGATCAATTTACCGATAAAAACTGGGGACAGTTACGCGATGAAGCAGAAAGATTGCTTCAAGATTATGAAACATTATCAATCACTCCTGTGACCGAAGTTGATAGCGGATTATTTGTCGATATTGCTTTTAACGAGAATACACGTCGCAATTTTGGTCAAACACAAAATGAAGTTTTGTACACTATGCGAGAGCAACAAAAAGCCGCTGTAAATGCAAGACCAAAACAAACTACTATCGTGGCACAATTTAAAAAAGATTACCCAAACTATCCAAAAGCAACTATAGCAAAATAGTTTCGGCCAAGCGCCCTGCCGTGGCTTTTGCGCTTGGCAGAGTGTTTGGGTCTTCGCCTGAAAAGGCGGGACCTTCAAATCACCCGATTTAAAATTGATTGTGGTAATTCGATAAGATCATCTAAAACAGACCCTGAAACAAGGTCAGTGTGATTGCCTAGGGCTTCGCTCGCCTGATGAGAATATTCTTGCGCGATTTCAATCGATTGCTCAAACGCATTATATTTTTCCAAACAGGCGATAAAGTCATCTAAATTATCCAATGATGGATTCGCAATTGTGGATTTAAGAAAATCTTTATCCATTTCATCCGCCTGTTCCATTGCAATAATCAAAGGCAGGGTGATTTTCCCTTCCATAAAATCATCGCCTTTATCTTTTCCCATCTTTGGCGAAGTATAATCCATGACATCATCGATAATTTGAAAGGACATACCCAATGCATGTCCATAATGCGTGAATGGCGCGGAATCTTTGCCTGTTAAAATTGGTGCAACCTCGCACGATGCGGCAAACAGGGCTGCAGTTTTGGCCTCGATCACTTTGAAATAGTGATCGCGCGTAATGTCCGTTTTGCCAATCAGGGACATTTGTAACACTTCACCTTCGGTAATCGTGGCGGATGCGCGGGCCAGAGAATTCAACGCATTGATGTTGCCTGTTTCGACCATCAATTCAAATGCACGGGCGAATAAAAAATCGCCCACCAAAACGCTTGCCTGATTACCAAAAACCTCGTTAGCGGTGGCCTTGCCCCGACGTTGATCTGATCCATCAACGACATCATCATGGAGTAGGGTTGCCGTATGAATAAATTCAACCGCTGCCGCTAATTTTTTTGGGTTGTCGCTCATGTCATTGAACAGGGATGCACAGGCCAGGGTTAATAAAGGCCGTATGCGCTTTCCTCCCGCGGCAATTAAATACCCTGCCAATTCAGGGATCATCGGTACGTCCGATTGCATGCGATCCAAAATGACCTTATTTACCGCAACCATATCATCGTGCAGGACATCGCCCAGTTGATCCAACGGTGAGGCATCATTTATGAACATGGGATTTACGTTTTGCATGAGTATAAGATGATGATTATCTGATAAAAAGCAATCAATTAATTTCGTTCACGCCAAGAGCGCAAAGAAGTCGCAAAGGACGCAATGTTTTTTATTCATAGGCTTCTTTGCGATCATTGCGTCTTCATGGCGACCATTGCGTGAACGACAGATATGATTATAAATAATAAATATGGCTGACCACACAACATTAATGAATGGACGCGTCAAATTAATTCAATCGAAAGATGGATTAAGAGCCAGCATGGATAGCGTTCTTCTCTCATCAATCGTCAAGGCGAATAGGGACGATGCAATTTTGGATATGGGGTGTGGAACGGGGGCGGTCGGATTATGTGTGAATGAACGATTAAAAGACTGTAATATACCGATCACTGGGATTGATATTCAAAATGATATGATTGATCTGGCGCAACAAAACGCAAAATTGAATGATCTTTTGGATCCCCAATATCTATGCAGTGATATTGAGGATAAATCAATCTTTGAGGCCGAGGCTTTTGATCATATTGTGATGAATCCGCCTTATTACCAGGATGGCACGCGTCAAAAATCCCCAGACATCGCGCGGGAAAAGGCCTATAGCGGGGATCTGAAAATATGGATCGCCTCCGCCTTGTATTGGGTTCGGCAGGGTGGATCGTTGAATATCATCCACCGGGCGGATGCGCTGGATGATATTTTGACATTGATGAAAGGCAAATTTGGCGCGATAGAGGTATGGCCTGTTTATTCCAAACCTGATGAGCCCGCCATTCGTGTTTTGGTGCGCGGGTTGCGCAATCGCAAAACCCCAATGACAATTCACCCGCCAGTGATTTTATTTAAGTCGAACGGACAACCATCTGATCAGTCTGATTTAATTATAAAAAATGGTACTGGATTAGGGTAAAATGGAGCGGGTGACGGGGATCGAACCCGCACAACCAGCTTGGAAGGCTGGGGCTCTACCATTGAGCTACACCCGCGAAGGTTATGTTGATATGTTTTATAAGGAATGCGTTTTGAGTGCAAGAGGAAATATATTGACACGATTAAATTATTTAATTATGTTTATAATATGCAATTTAATCAAGAGAGCGAACAATTAGTGAAAGATTCTATTTCTATTGAATTAAAAGAAACAGCTAATCATGCGTTTTTAGATGTCGTCATAACAATTTTAGGCAAGACGTACTCTTTAGATAAGAGCTTTACTCATGCAAACGTCTCAGCAGGAAGCAAAATTGTATCAGACTTACAATCGGCCGCCGAAAGAGTAAAATTAGAAAAAGACGGAGATAAAATTATTATCCGCACTGATAATGAGACATCGGGCTCGAGCTTATTTGCAGTTGACGATGATAATCACGCGCCTAAGGTGGTTTTTGAACATTTAAAAAGCCTCACAAATTTGCGAGGCTTTAAAATTATTTAGTCTTTATCCAAATCAGGGAATTTGACTTTTAAACCGGCGGGTGGTTTTGCAAATTCGGCATAGGCCGATCCGCCACGTTTCACCAATTCAACAAAATCAAATCGTGAACCATCGGGCATTTCCCATCCTGACGATCCAGGGGCCAAACAAAATTCACCGTCTTGAACGCTGAAAATGCCTTCGCCAATTGTTACATATTGAATACGGCCATTCACCATAACGGTGCGGCGTTCGCCCTTATATTTTTCAATATCTTTCACAGGAACAGTTGTTTTAAGGTTACCGTATCCGTCATTATAAACGATTGTATGGGTTGGAAAATCATCGGGAACGGCATCAAAACCATCATCGCCTAAAATTGACCAATCTTCGCGCATGACCGCACCCAAAATTTTAGGGTAATTATCACGAGAGCGGAATTGTGTTTTGTCGTTGTCGACCTTCACAATATTAATTTGTTCGGCAAATGGTTTTAACAATGTCGCGCTAAATCCGCTATTCACCGTGATAACCTGAACACCATTTTTTAATTTCAAATATATAAATGGTTCACCCGCATTTTTTTGACGGGCCGTTAAATCATCCTTACGCGGGGCAACGTTATTATAAATAATAAGGTCGGATCCTAATGGTGAATTAATCGCCAGTTGCGCGGTTAGAAATGCGTTTTCGACGCTGCTAAAGGCTCTCACTGGTGT
>JAUHXB010000113.1 GCA_030427215.1 Alphaproteobacteria bacterium
ACATAATCGTCTGTGGTCGCTTCATATTCAACGCGTATATCCGCGTCGGATATTGCTGGTAAATTCGCCTTCGCCATGTCAATGGTCATTGACCCAACCGAAAAAACGCGTTCTTCCATGATTGTAAATTCATCTGGGTTATTAATGTAATAGGCCCTTAGATCATCATCACTCAATGCAATGTCATCGGCCAGCTTATCTGCTGATATGGTGTAAATAATACCACTTCGTCGTTCTGCGTTGATCCGTTTTTCAACATCAGACACATATTGGGGGACGTAATTGGTAACAGCTTTTGGCAAGTCAGTCATGATATTCGCCGTCATATCGGCTTGTATAGATTGCGTTAAGCCTTGTTCGCTAAGTCCCTGCGCCCTCATAATCATCTCTATTTCATCGCGAGATCGATCACCAAAAAGGGATTTTAATTGTTTTGCGATTTCTTCGTCAGACAATCGAATATTTAAATCTTGAGAGGCATGTTGGGCCAAGGCGGCATTAACCCTGGCGTTCAAATACACTTTGCCAAGGCCAAGCTGATAAGCTTCTTCAACAGTTAAATCACTCTGGCTTGCAAAAGATCTGAAGCCACGATCAAATTCCCGAATATCAATTTTGATATCACCAACTTCTGCCAAGGTTGTCCCGCGTGCGCCACCTGTGAAATATCCACCAACATCGGTAAAAACTAATCCTCCAACGGCAAAGAATATAAATCCACCAAGGATGAATTTCATAAATCTGCTTTCTTTTGCGGCGATGCGCAGGGCTTCCATTGCCATTTTGACTTGTCCTTATTTCATGTTTAATGTGGCGTAATCATAATTCAAATAACAAAGGACGCAAGGGCATAAACAAATGAAAAAATTAATCGCGGGCAATTGGAAATTGAATGGATCGTTTGATATGACGAATGAGTTTGATCAGGCCATGGCTGATTGTGCTGATCATGTTGAATGGCTTATTTGTCCACCCGCCCCATATATTGTTAATATTGAAAACACAGCAAGAGGCGCGCAAGATTGCTCCACTAATGATAATGGTGCTTATACAGGCGAAATATCTGCGGCCATGTTATCCGATATTGGGTGTGATTATTGTATTGTGGGGCATTCAGAGCGCCGTGCGAATCACTCCGAGACCAACGAAATGGTAAGGGAAAAGGCAGAGCAATTATTAGTAAATAACATTACTGCAATCATTTGTGTCGGTGAAACATTGGATCAACGCGAAGCAGGACAGGCCAATGTCGTTGTTACCGATCAAATTAAAAACTCTATGCCTGCCATGGCGACGGCTGATAACGTTGTGATTGCCTATGAACCTGTCTGGGCAATTGGAACAGGAAAGGCGGCAACGGTAAACGATGTTACCACCATGCATGCAATGATTCGCGATTTATTGAAATCCACACTGGACACAGGCGCGGAAATGCGTATTCTTTACGGCGGTTCAGTAAAGCCTAGTAATGCGTCTGAATTATTGAATTTAGACAATGTTGATGGCGCATTAATTGGGGGGGCAAGCCTTAAAATTGAGGATTTCTTAGTCATTGGAAACGCAGTTAACAGTTAAAGTATAAAGTTAGAAAAACCATGGAAACAGTTATATTAGTTATACATCTTATTCTTGCCTTGTCGATCATTGGGCTTGTTCTTGTTCAACGTTCAAGCGGCGGTGGGTTAGGCATTGGCGGCGGTGGTGGTATGGGGGACTTTGCTTCCGCTCGTGGAACGGCCAACACTTTAACAAAACTCACAACTTATTTCGCGATTGCATTTTTCGCCACATCCTTAACATTGGGATATATGGCGGGACATCGCGGCGATGATGGTGTTTTAGATGCATTCGAAAACGCCGTTGAAGCCGAAATCGAAGTGCCTGTTGAAGCAACACCTGTTATTGAACCCGAAGTTCCTGTTGGAGAATAAATTGCATATTTTTTGAATTTGCCTTTGCGTTTAAAATGAAGGTCTGTTATTCAATACTTCCATGACAAATACATCTCATGGACAATCAAAATTTATATTTATCACTGGTGGCGTGGTTTCTTCTCTTGGAAAAGGTCTTGGTTCCGCTGCCCTTGGGGCACTTTTACAAGCGCGAGGATACAGTGTTCGTCTCATTAAACTTGATCCCTATTTAAATGTTGATCCGGGTACAATGAGTCCCTTTCAACATGGTGAGGTCTTTGTCACCGATGACGGGGCGGAAACCGATTTGGATTTGGGGCATTATGAACGCTTTACGGGTGTTCACGCCAAACAATCAGACAACATCACCACAGGGCGCATATACCAAAATGTTTTGGAAAAGGAACGCCGAGGCGATTATTTAGGCGCAACGGTGCAGGTTATTCCCCATGTTACAAATGAAATTAAAGATTTTGTTCTTGATAAAGATGGCAGTGCCGATTTCATTTTGGTTGAAGTTGGTGGAACGGTTGGAGATATTGAGGCTCTACCGTTTTTGGAAACACTCCGCCAAGTTGGAAATGAATTGGGTCGGAAACGTGTTTTATATATTCATACAACCTTAATCCCTTATATTCCTGCCGCAGGTGAATTAAAAACGAAACCGACCCAACATTCGGTTAAAGAATTGATGAGCATGGGGATACGCCCCGCGATATTATTGTGCCGTGCGGATCGTGAAATTCCACAAGATGAAATGAGGAAAATTGCGTTATTTTGTAATATTGATGAGGAAAAAGTCATCCCCGCATTGGATGTAAAAACCATATACGAAGTGCCATTATCCTATCACGCGGCAGGGTTAGACACTCAAGTATTGGATTATTTTAAATTGGATAACTATGTCGCGCCTGATTTATCAGTTTGGGACAATATCGTTGATCGGATCAAAAATCCTGAAGGCGAGGTCACGATTGCTGTCGTTGGGAAATACACGAATTTGGCCGATGCTTATAAATCATTAAACGAAGCCTTAATCCATGGTGGAATTGCCAATAACACACGCGTCAAAATTAAATTTGTTGAGGCATCAGTGTTTGATACGGATAACCCCCAAGATCACCTTCATGGCGTTCATGGAATATTGGTTCCAGGTGGGTTTGGTGAACGTGGTGCAGAAGGAAAAATTAAGGCCGCGCAATTTGCCCGTGAAAACAACGTGCCGTATTTTGGAATTTGTTTTGGTCTTCAAATGGCGGTGTTGGATTGCGCACGTAATTTATGTGATATCACGGATGCAACCTCAACCGAATTTGGTGAAGGCGAGGGCACTCATCTGGTTGGTTTAATGACAGAATGGATGAACGGAAATGAATTGGAAGCCCGTGCGAAAGAAGGCGACTTGGGCGGAACAATGCGCCTAGGTGCCTATCCTGCGACACTATCAAAGGGGTCAAAAGTCGCCGAAATTTATGGTGATACGGATATCAGTGAACGCCACCGTCACAGATTTGAAGTAAACATGAATTTCCGTGAGCAGATGGAGGCGCATGGCTTTATGATGTCTGGAACATCACCCGATGGGGCGCTGCCCGAAATTTGCGAATATAAAGATCACCCATGGTTTATAGGCGTGCAATACCATCCTGAATTAAAATCAAAACCATTTGACCCGCATCCGTTATTTGTGTCGTTCATCGACGCCGCGGTAAAGCAGGGTAGGCTGGTTTAGTGAAAAACCGTTAATCACATTTCATTTCGAATTTGATCTATTCGTTAAACTATATTAACGTAACTAGTAGATACTTGAGTCTATTAGGGAATTTTACTGTCAAAATTAGGGGCATCATTTATGAAATTATTTTTAACTGCTTTCTTTAGCCTATGTTTCGTTATGTCAGTGGCTTCTGTGAATCCATCGTATGCGGCGGATGATAAAGGTAAAGAAGGCGAGCCAACCATTCATTTTATTGAGCTTAATCCTCTTATTGTACCTATTATTACCGCTAGGGGGGCAACACAAATGGTTAGTTTGGTCGTAGCTGTTGAGGTAGATTCTCAGGAAAAAGCAGACAAAGTTACTAAATTTTCACCGCGTCTTACAGATGCCTATTTGAGTGATCTCTACGGCGCTTTTGCCCACAAGGCCCCAGAAAATGGTATTATTCCAATTTCATACGTGAAAGAACGGCTTAATAAAACAAGTGGCAAAATTCTTGGTGATGAAATCGTTAGCGATGTTCTTGTGCAGGTATTGCAAAGTCGAAGAACGTAACTTTTTTACAAATTATATAACAGAATGAATTTACATTTGTTAAAAGGGGTGTTAAAACCCTATTCACAATCACTTTTCCGGACAGTTGGCAGAGCGGTTGAATGCACCGGTCTTGAAAACCGGCATAGGTTTATAGCCTATCCAGGGTTCGAATCCCTGACTGTCCGCCATCTCATCTTTTATTGTTAATTTTTGGGCAAATCATGCGTTTTTTAGAGCGCTGGTGCATTCGGTGGGATTCGAACCCACGACCTCTGCCTTCGGAGGGCAGCGCTCTATCCAGCTGAGCTACGAGTGCATTTAAAACGATTTTACAGGGATATACTTATCCCACAAACAAAAAGGACGCAAGATATTTGCGCCCTTTAAAGTATTTCGTAGTGGTATGTTTAAATTACGCCGCTTGCGCTTTTTCACGCAATTGCCATGTGATTTGTTGCTCGGCCTGTCCCACATTTTGTGTTTCGGCATATTGCGCCAAATCACCGAATGATACAACACCGACAAGGCGTTTGTCGCGGTTCATAACGGGCATACGACGAATTTGAAGCTCACCCATATTTTGGCAAATCTCTTCGGCTGTTTGATCGTCATAGCAATAGAATGTTTGCTGTGACATCGCGTCACGAACTTGCGTTTCCGCAGGGTTTTGATTATTGGCAACCGCGCGCGTCACAATATCACGATCTGTAATCATCCCGATTAAACGGTCATTTTCACCAACTGGCAAAAACCCTAAATTTTGTTGCGCCATTGTTTGCGCGGCCTGTGTCAAATTTGTTTCTGGGGATACCCATTCACAATTTGGTGTCATGCAATCTTTAATCTGAGTCATGTTATCTCTCCTTCGTTATGGTTCACTAACACTAAAGCATGAAAGTGGAAGAAAGTTCAAATTTAATTTTAAGCATTATCCGCGCGGGTGAGTTGGAGGAAGACATCTTC
>JAUHXB010000114.1 GCA_030427215.1 Alphaproteobacteria bacterium
ACCAATTTTTTTAAGATAAATAATGTGATAGCGTGTAAGGCATGACCGCTTTTATGCTTTATTCCGCTATTCTTCTTTATGCTATGTTTTCAAACCCAACACCTGATCAGATTGGGTGGGCAGAATATGGTATTGCTGCATTCTTAATATTGGCAACTATTTTACGCGTCGGTCCTTCCCTTATTGAAACGCACGCCATAAAAACATTCGACTATAATAAATGGTTTTTGATCTATATGGCACTTATTCCACTGGGGATCGGCATAATCGGCGGTTTTTCCGCATATGATATTTTGCGCGATGTCATTCCTTTGGCATTACTCATTCTGCCACTCTGTTTTTACAAGGATAATTTATCGGGCCTTTCCACCGTTATGACCTTTGCTGGCTTCATATTTTCAATACGGTATCTTTTCCCTATTCTGATAGATCATAGTTTTTTTGAAACGGATAATTTACTCTATCTTGCCAACGCTCCATTGGTTTTATTTTCAACGATTGCTGGATTTTCATGGTTTATAAACCCTCGACTTACTTCGGTCTCTTACCGCCTTGTCGGGTTTTTAATATTTTGTGCGGGATTTGTCGCTATGGCTCTTGTGGTTCAACGTGCGCCAATGGCATTGGCCACCCTTGCGTGTATGGCAATTGCGGGAAGCGCAATTATCAAGGCGCCAATACAAACATTGATTTTAATCTTGGTTTTGGTGGCAATTATCTTTCCTTTCTCTACCTTGGCCATTGATTTGTTCCAGGCCGGAATGAATAAAACATTATTGGTCGGGTGGAATAGTCGTGTCGAGGAATTTCAAGCCGTGATCGCCAAAGCTTCGATCTTTGGTCATGGATGGGGCGCAACATGGCAATCCCCTGCCGTGGGTGATATGTGGGTACGATATACCCATAATATGATCAGCTATTACTGGTTAAAGGCCGGCCTTATAGGCGCATTTCTTTCGTGTCTTTTTATTGGGATGTGGGTGTGGCAAAATATAAAACTTATCCGTTATGATATTGCGATGGGTTTGGCCCTGTTTGTGCCTCTTTTAATTCACACAACATTATATACTGGGTTTAAAACATTTGATTTTGCATTGCTTTTAACCTTAACTGCGTTATGCATCCGCAATCGAAACGCATCTTAATTCTTAACCGCACCTTTCCTCCCTCATTTGGGGCGACAGGTCGTGTGGCGTGTGATCTTGCACTATATTTACGGTCAAAGGGTCATAAAATCACCGTTATCACCACCGCGCCAAAGGCGAAAACGGACAAGGCGAAAAACCTGACCGTTATTCGCTTGCCCGCGCCTCAACATCCAAAGGGAATATGGGGATATTTAAAAATTAATAAGGCGATGTACGTTCGTGCAAAAAAATTGCCCGCCCATGACATCGTCATTTCGATGACCGACCCGCCGTTGCAAATTTTAAGCGCAGGAAAAATCGCAAAACGCATGAAGGCAAAACATATTCATTGGGTGATGGATTTATACCCTGATTTACTCCCTGTTTTGGAAAAAGATATACCACGATTTGTCTTTAATCATTTTCAAAGAAAAATGCATAAGGCCATGAAAAAAGCGGACGCGATTGTGCCAATATCAAAATGCATGTCACGATATTTAACCCATCATGGCCTCCCTAAAAACAAAATGACCGTTATTGAAAATTGGCCAGATAAATATTTACTGGATGACAATGCGTCACAGGAATCGCTTTTTGATGATGCGAAATTTCGAATTTTATATGCGGGTACAATAGGTCTTGCACATGAATTTGATACGGTGATCACCGCGGCGATTTATTTTCAAAAAACCGATTCCGATATTGAATTTGTCTTTACAGGGCGGGGACGAGGGTTATCCGATTTTCAAAGTAAAATTAAAAATAATAATCTTAAAAATATTAAAATTATTCCACCGCAACGCGTTCATAACCTGCCGCAATTAATGGAAACAGGGGACGTTCATTTGGTCACGATGAAGCCAAAGGCACTGGGCAAATTATTTCCATCCAAATTTTATTCGGCTTGTGCGACCGCGCGGCCTGTCATTTTTATCGGGCCTTTATCATGCGATATCTGCCAAAAAATTATTGATTTCAAATGTGGAGCAACACTTAAAAACGGTGAAGGGCAATTGCTTGTCAATGCCATCAAGGGGTATAAAACCAATCCTGACAAATGGCATACCGCATCCCAAGGTGCAAAGGCTGTTTTAAATAATCATAACCCTTTGGATCAATGGCACGACCTTATTAATTCATAATTTATTGGTGTTTTTTTGGGTCACCTGATAAAACAAATACATGAAAAATTTCCGATATTGGATTCATAGTGTTTTCCTGATGGCCTTTCACGGGTTGTGCAAAATATTGCCGATGTCTTGGGCATCATGCATGGGTGGTTGGATTGCCCAAACGCTTGGGTCAAATATGGCGATGAATCGAAAGGCCGTTCGTCATATTCGCGCGGCCCTGCAATGCGATGAACAAGAAGCCAAAGACATTTCAAAACATCATTGGAATAATTTGGGTCGTGTGATGGCGGAATATCCTCACCTCAAAAAAATTGCAACACATCACGTTCGGTTTAAGGGAGAGGAAAATTTAAAACACATCCGTGATGATGGAAAACCAGGTGTTTTATTCGGCGCACATTTGGGCAATTGGGAAGTGATTCCCCATGCCCTTCTGCATCATTTTGATTTTAAAATGCACCCCGTTTATCGCGCGCCGAATAATCCCTATGTTGATAAACGTCTGCATACCTATCGCGCACCCAATGGAACACTAACCCCCTATTCCAAATCACGTGCAGGTATGGTCGGTATGGTCAAGGCGTTAAAGGCGGGGGAGCATTTAGGGTTATTGATCGATCAAAAATATAATGAAGGAACAAAAGCCGATTTTTTTGGTATGTCCGCCATGACGGGAACGGCGTTTATTGAATTGGCGCAAAAATATGATTGTCCGCTTGTGCCCATTCGATGTGTGCGCGAAAAGGATGGATTTTTGATTGAAATATTACCGCCTATCGCTATCTCAAACCGTGAGGTCATGGATGTGCTCGGCGATGCCCATGCATTATTGGAAAGATGGATAAAAGATAAACCACCACAATGGTTATGGTTGCATCGCAGATGGAAAAACGAGGATTTGAAAAATGTCACATAATTTTGATTACGATTATTTTGTTATTGGTGCGGGATCTGGCGGGGTCAGATCCGCACGCATTGCCGCGGGACACGGCGCCAAAGTCGGCATTGCCGAGGGGCGTTTTTTAGGCGGAACATGCGTGAATATTGGGTGTGTTCCCAAAAAATTAATGGCCTATGCCGCGGATTATCATGCCCATTTCGAAGATTCTCTGGGGTATGGATGGACTTACGATAATGCCTCTTTTGATTGGTCGACATTAATCAAAAATAAAGATACCGAAATTCAACGCCTCAACGATATTTATAAAAATATGTTGGAAAAGGCGGGGGTAACCATCCATGGCGATTACGCGTCGTTCATTGATAACCACACATTACAGGTTGGAGATGACACCATCACTGCCGATAAAATCCTTATCGCAACAGGTGGATCACCGCGTCGTTTGGATTTTGAAGGTGCGGATCTTATGATTGTATCCGACGATGCGTTTTATTTGAATGAATTACCCGACCATATTGTCATTTATGGTGGCGGATATATCGCCGTTGAATTTGCGCATATTTTTCACGGAATGGGATCAAAGGTCACACTTGTTTATCGTGGCGACCTGTTTATGCGTGGATTTGATGACGATATCCGCGCGCATTTACGTGATGAGATGATCAAACAGGGCATTGATTTGAGGTTTAATGTGACGATTACAAAAGTCACTGATCATGACGTCACACTCTCTGATGGATCATCAATCACATGCGATAAGGCCATGGCGGCGATTGGGCGCAATGCCCAAACGGATAATTTAAACCTACCCACGGTTGGAATTGCCGATGGCACGATCAAAGTGAATGACACATACCAAACAAGCCAAGACAACATCTATGCGCTGGGTGATGTGATTGGACGGGTGGAATTAACCCCCGTCGCCATTAAGGAAGGTCATTGGTTGGCTGATACTTTATTCGGCGGTATTGGCCGCCCTGCACCATCCTATGATGATATTCCAACGGCGGTTTTTTCCCGCCCCAATATTGGTACGGTTGGTTTAACCGAAGCCCAAGCGCGAGACAAAGGATACGACATCACAATCTATAAGTCCGATTTCAAACCGATGGTGCATACATTATCCAAACGTGATGAACGCACGCTCATGAAAATGATTGTTGATAAAAAAACGGATCGCGTGCTTGGCATTCATATGGTTGGATTGGACAGCGCGGAAATTCTACAAGGATTCGGCGTGGCGATTAAGGCCGGCGCGACAAAGGCGCATTTCGACGAAACAATCGGTATTCACCCAACCTCCGCCGAAGAGTTTGTAACGATGCGGTAATCTAAACCCACATAATTGTCATTACCCGACTTGTTCGGGTAATCCATTCCCTATTATCGATATGGCGGTGTGGATCCCCCGAATAAATCGGGGGATGACAATAAACCTAAACTTCGCGCTTTTGTGCCTTACTGTTGAATCTTTCTCACAAGAAGATGCAAAGACGCTAAGGTTTTTCACTGCCGCAACCGCGAAGAAATTAGCCTGTCCTCGCGAAGGAGGGGAGGGCCTATTGCATGTTGGATTTATTACATGGGCCCTGTGTCCAGCACGAGGATACAGTATTTCTAAATCATCAAATAACTAATAAGCAAAATAACTACTAATCCCACTCCAACGAATCGAGGCCAGTAAAGTTTGTTTGGGACGCCCAGAATCGTTCCATCATTTTCATGGTTTCGTTGAAATCTTTGATGCGTTCATCGGTTAAATCCGTCACCTGAATTTGTTCTTCGTGGCGGGCGAACATCTTGTAAATTTGTGCGTATAAATCCAATCCTTTATCCGACAGGCGCACACGAATTGATCTTTTATCATGAACAGACCGTTCCTGAATAACATATTCATTTTCAACCATTTTTTTAACGTTGTACGACACGTTTGAC
>JAUHXB010000115.1 GCA_030427215.1 Alphaproteobacteria bacterium
ATTTTTGGGTCGGGGCACGGAATTTAATTCCATCCAAAAACAAACGTGACTTGCATGAAACCGTGACCGTCACGCGCAAAGATGGATTTTATGTGATTTTGAATGGTCACAAACGTGTAACAAAGGCATTGGACAGAGGATACAGCCTTACTCCTTGCGTCCGTATTCCCAATCACACTTTGCCGAATTTAGACCCCCAAGTCATCCAAACCTGGCAGGACAAAAACGATTTCACCTTCGCGGTCGACCCTAAAAGGTTGGTTGGGTAACAATTAATTCTTGACAGATAGCACGATTATTTGCGTAATGTTCGTATGGAATATTTAGTAAAACCCGATGACATAAGGCATGTTGTTCACGCCGTAAGTGATGACTTTTTTGATGTATCACGTTTAGATGACCGAAAAGTTATCAGTGAATATAGTCTGAGCTATACTCAACAAGATCAATTCCCTAAAATCACAGAAGGTCACAGCTTGGGTAAAGATGTCTTTATTGAAGAAGCCGATGGCACAAGGTCAAAGAAAGGTCATGTAATATCAGCTGGTTTGCCATTTCATAATACGACCGATGACAAACGATATTTTGGTGCAACGGGGGTTGTCAGCTTCGATGAGAATAAAAGGAAAATTCCGTTTTCAGATGACGACGATACCAAAAAACTTGTTGTATTGGAAAATGGCGATGTAGTTGGTGTTATAGCCAGCCACGGAAAAATGAAAAAAGGCACAGAGGAATATCCGATGTCTCTTTTGGTACCTACGGTTTCCTTTATTGTGCCCCCAACCGAAGATATTAAACATTATGCGCGAGCCAATTTTAATTTGGAAGCGATTATAAAGGGCAGAACAGTTTTAGAAGAACTCGATACTGGGTGGGCAGAAAGCCTTGTTTATCTTGAAGAAAGCAATCCCGACATTCATTTCGAATTAAGGGCCTCCAGTGATAGCCTATATATTGGCAAACAAAAATATGACGGCGCATGGCATGTTCACTCATATGTTGAAGCGAATGAGAGTGAATTAGACGCGCTTTATGAACGCAATGCATTAATGACGACACCTGATTCAATTGGCAAGGCCTTATTGATGCGTGGCAACCCACATTTATATCCAAAGCCACCTGAAGAAATTGTTGCAGGAATCGTGGTTGAACATACAGCGGAATATAATGAACATCATGGACGATGGTATGCAAAAACTAAAGTTTGCCCCGCAAACAGGTTTACACTGAAAGGCTAATTTCCCTCTTCAAACCCTCCAAATCATAAAATTTTTGGACGGGGATACGGAGGAGGGGAACATCCGCCACCTCAAACGCCTTATTCACAAATTTATCGCGGGCGATACGGTCGGGGTTTGTTTGGTGTGTTGAATCATCCAATTCAATGCATAATTTGACTTCAGTCGTATCTTTATCGATCAACACAAAATCAATATGTTTTGCACTAACCCGTGGGCCCCATCCTGCCTTCCATTCGCTGTCCGTACAGGTGATAATATCCCCCATACGAACCTTCATGCATATTAGGGTGTCCTTTGGCATCGCCATTTTAAGGACATTATAGAATTTTAATTCTGATTTGGTCAGGAGTGCATCGCACGCCACATAAGGCATTTGCTGCGCGCGTGATACAAGCCAGATAACGGCAACAACCACGATGAAGCCGATAATGATGTAAAAGGGGTTAGACAATATTTGATCGATTGAAAGCATGCTTCAATCTAACGTCATTACACGTTTTGTGAAGCAAATACGTGTAATTCTCAGTAATATTGGAATGGATTGCACAGTCAAGCCGTGCAATGACGTTTATTCGGCAATGCTCCAAGGGATTGTGTCCATGCCCATCCCCAATGGTAGAGGTGTTATCTCACCCTCGGCAGTTGGAATTTTTGATATTGTTTGTGGTGTTTTGGACAGTGTGAATGTTTCTGATGACCGTTCAATTCCATAAAAATCAGGAGCGTTATGGCATAGAAAATTTTTAAACATTAATTCATGATCAACACGTGATAAATCTAAACCAGCCTCTTCAAAAGCCTGAGCATAAAGTTGTGGCGCGATTCCACCCGTGAAACATCCTGCGGCGCACCCACAAGGTGTGCATTTTTCTGTATGAGCAGCGCTGTCCGTTCCTGCAAAAAATTTGGTTTGGGACGGGGTTGTAACGGCATTACGGAGTGCCTGTCGATCCGCATCAAATTTGACAACGGGCAGGCAGAATAAATGATATTTTAACCCTAAAATCAAATCCCCAACGGTATAGAGCAGATGTTGCGGTGTGATTGTCGCACTAACATTGTCATTTGTATTTAAAACAAAATCAGTCGCAACCTTTGTTGTAATATGTTCGCAAACAATTTTTAAATCAGGAAAGGCCTCGACTAATTTCGGCATGCGTTCGGTATAGAAAATTTCCTCGGCATTTGTTTCGCGATCAAAATAGGATGTGGCCTTTAATCCATGTTCTTCACCATGAATATTGAGGATCACGCCGTTATCCGACATGGCCTTTGGCAAATCCGATTTTAGAAACTCCTCCATTGGAATGCCAAAATCTGCATTGGTGGTTCCGTGAGGGGGGTAGTATTTGATATTGGTGAGCAGTCCACTTTTTGCGCCATCTACAATCATTTTGGCACTCGTGTCTTTTGTTAAATAGAGTGGTGTCACAAGATGGCTTAATTGATCACCACCTGCATTCATAATCAAATCACGATAATGCTCAATACTCCACATATCGCCATCATCTGCATCACGCACTTTTCCAACGGGTGGTTTTGTATTCGGCATTGCCAATATTGCGTAACATCCCATATCGATTTGAGATTTGACGATTGGTTCTATTAATCCGCCTTGCCGAACATGTGTATGAGCGTCAAACCATTTCGGTATCGTGAGCGTCGTCATCGTTAATTCCACCCCTTTACAAGGGCGATGACCAAATTACCAAGCTTGCGTGTGGCCTCTGGTTTTGCACAACCTCTTGCGGCCTCGGCGGCCTTGAATAACGATTCTGGTGATCGCATCAGGCTTTCAATACGTCCGGCCAATGTGGATGGTGATAAATCTTTTTCCTCCATAACCCATGCGCCGCCTTCTTTTGAGATGCTTTCTGCATTAACCTTTTGCTGCATATCGGCATGATGAGGGTAGGGAATATATATTGCGGGAATACCCGCAACAGCGATTTCGGATACTGTGCTGGCCCCTGATCGGGCAATAACCAAATGGGTTTGTTTTAACACGGCGGGTACATCTTCAATAAAGGGTTTTAATGTCGCGGTAATACCAGCCTTAGTATAAATATCTTGTGCGTTTTCAATATCATCATCGTGGCATTGCTGCACAATATTTAACCGCACTTTTAAATCTTCTGGTAATGATGACAAGGCCTGTGGAACGTTATCGGCCATCACCTTCGCCCCTAACGACCCGCCCATGACGGTAATGTGAAACGGTGCGTCTTGATCAGGTGTTTTATAGGGATGAGAGTATAACGCAGCAATATCTGAACGAATAGGATTCCCCGTAATGACAGCGCGTGCGCGGTCTACATCATCCAAAGATGACATGTTTGGCAGGCTTAATGCAATACGATCGGCATGTTTTGCCAGATAGGCATTCGCCTTTCCCAAAACGGCATTTGATTCATGAATAATTGTTGGGATGTTATTGCGTTGTGCCGCAACCATGGGTGGCAGAGAGGGGTAGCCACCAAATCCAACAGCAATTGATGGTGAATATTTTCTGATTAATCGATAGGATTGGTTATATCCACGCGCTAATGACAATAACCCTTTTATTTTTCCAAACACACTGGCCGGTAATGTTGATGAAGCAATAATGTGAACATGATCAATGTTCTGGTCTTTTGTATAATGGACCGTACGATGATCGGTCACCAAAACGATACGGCAATCACGAGATTTTAAATCTTGGGCCAAGGCCAAGGCTGGGAACATGTGCCCACCTGTTCCACCGGCGCAAATCATAATAGTTGGTGATGACATAGCTTATGACCTTTAAAAAATTAATAATTAACTCTATCACGAGCCATCCCGATATCGAAATCATTATGTGATGGCGTGGAATCTAGCTTGTGATTTTATTCCACCATCCTTTTTTCTTTTTCTTTGGGGCCTCGTTGATTATTTCGGCTTCACGCGCAGCGGCATTGATGTCTTCATCACTTTGCGATTGACCACCATTATCATTTGTCGCAGAAACAGATTTTTCGTCCGTCACCTTATCATCCGCTTTTTTAGATTTCGGCTTAGCCTTTGATTGAGGTTTTGTATCCTGTTTTTCTTCCGTTGTATTGGAAGACTCCTCAACGATTTCTATTTTTTTCTTCGCAGGACGACCACGTTTTTTGGTTTGGGGTTTGTCTTCGGTGTTTTTGAAAGACTCTTCCTTTATGGCGTCGGAATTGGTTGAGGGGCTGTCTGGTTGTTCGCTGGCCACCTCATCGTTGCTATCGTCACTGCCTTTTCTCTTTTGGCCGCGGCTTTTAGAGCTTCCACCGCTTTTCTGTCCCTTGTGGCTCTTTGAGCTATCATCCCTTGCGGTTGTCCCTTGTAGCTCCTGCTGATTTTCGCCATTATCATTATCTCCCTGATTTTCAGAATTATCATTATCCAGCTCTTCGGCTGTCTTCTTCTTAGAGATTAAGTCAAATGCGGTTTCATTGTCAACATGTCCCGTGATAATTTCCACATTCAGGCCATATCGGTCTTCCAAATCGGTCATGGCACGGCGATGGTGGTTGAATAAATATAATGCAACATCATTATCAACAGTCACCGTCACGTTGGCATTGCGGTGTTCAATCGCCGATTCTTCAATCGCACGCAGGATAGTCAGCGCCATTGTATCAACGGTTTTGACAATTCCCATTCCATGACATTTCGGACAGGGTTCAAAATGCGCCTCGGTCAAGGATGGGTGCAATCGTTGACGCGACATTTCCATCAATCCAAATGACGATATGCGTCCAATTTGAATACGTGCTCGATCACCCGCAAGAGCATCACGCATGGCGCGTTCAACCTTT
>JAUHXB010000116.1 GCA_030427215.1 Alphaproteobacteria bacterium
ATTCACCGCAGAGAGCGCGGAGGACGCAGAGAAAACCAACGGGTGCCACATCGCGAAACAAATTGCCCAAGACGCATGAGTCAACCACAT
Organism: Alphaproteobacteria bacterium; assembly: GCA_030427215.1. Classification (GTDB taxonomy): domain Bacteria; phylum Pseudomonadota; class Alphaproteobacteria; order Micavibrionales; family UBA1664; genus UBA1664. The sequence continues at coordinate 91 of JAUHXB010000116.1, forward strand.
GCCGGAAGACAAGCCACATCCCGAATACTCTGCGTACGTTTTTGCGTGGCTGGTGTGCAGGCCGCTACAACAAAAATCATTATAAGTGCGAAAAAAAACTTCATATCAATGCCCAGAGTACCTATATTCATACTGTATGAAAAGGGTAAAGAGATATGTTTTCACTGTTTAAACCAAAAAATAATGATGAGATAGAGCAGATTTATCAAATGATTATTGATCAATCGCGACAAGAGAAATTATACAGTGATTTTGATGTCCCTGATAAACCGATTGGGCGGTTTCAGATGATTATGTTACATGCCACACCGTATTTTTTATCATTTGCGAATGAAGGGCATAAGGTAAAAAGCCAAAACCTGTTTGATCGCATATTCAAAGATATTGAATTATCCTTTCGTGAAATTGGCGTTGGGGATTTGGCCGTACCAAAAAAAATGAAACGATATATGCAGGATTTTAACGGTATTATACAGGCCCATGCCGCGGCGAACGCCGATCATGCCGATATCACAAGACGAAACGTTTTTGGTGATGATGGAAAAATGTCAAAGCCATTTCAAACATATATTAAAGGGTTATTTTCATGACAATTGAATGGAGCGTCCCAATCCGTTTGGATTCAATCCATAAAAGCGGTCTGGTAAAATCAATTGAAGCGGATGAGAGTGAAAGAAAGGCAATCGCAGATCGTTATGACCTTTATGCCGTTAACACGCTTTGCGCGGATATAAAGGTTAAACCGCAAAGCGATCAAGTCACATATTGTGTTAGTGGTGTTATCACGGCGGATATTATCCAAAGATCGGTTATTAGTGGTGACAAGGTTCCTTCAAAAATCGATCATCCTTTTGAGGGTTGGTACCAAGACCAATCAAAAATTTCATCGTTTTCTCGGGCGCAGAAAAATAAAAATGCAGATGATGAAACGATCATTATGGACGAAGAGGACGCGCCTGAAATTTTAAAAGATGGCATTATAGACATCGGAGATATTGTATCCGAATTTTTGGGGTTGGCATTGGATGATTACCCGCGCACAAATGATGAAAAAGAAGGAGCAGGGGATTACATTGAGATTAAGCCCGAAGATGCAAAACCAAATCCATTTGCAAAATTAGCAGATTTAAAAAAATAGTTGTTATTGAACAGGAGATGTTTCGGCAGAGCAAAATGGTGGACGTTCGGAAATAAAACGTTCATCCGTAGAATTATCACGGCGTACGCAATATGAAATGGCACCCGTGGCAACATTCACACGCCATACAAATTGCCCACCATCACTGGCGATCATATAAGATGACCCGCGGCTTTGTGAAGTCGCAGGAGAAAAGGACACAGCAACAATGGATACAGCGATGATAACAGCGCTAGTAAAAAATGTTTTTTGCCAAGTCCAATTTCTCATAAAGCTTACGCGCTTTCTTTTGTTTCAGTTGTGGCAGAACCACCCATGAAATTCCCAAATTTAGATTCGAATTTATCCAATTGACCACGTTCAACAACACGTTGTTGTCCACCTTGCCATGCAGGGTGATTTAATGGGTCAATATCAAGGTTCATTGTGTCGCCTTCTTTGCCCCATGTAGAGAACGTTTCATATGTTGAACCATCTGTCATTTTAACAGTGATTTTGTGGTAGTCTGGGTGAATATCTTTTTGCATCTTTTAAGCCTTTTGTTCAATTAGTATGGCTTTTAATCATTTTTTTGATAAAACGCAAGAGAATTTATTTCTTTTCTATCAAAACACGATGCGGGAATGGAATTTCGATATCGTTTTCTTTAAACGCATCCCAGAGGCCAAGCATGATGTCGCCTTTTGTATTGGTCACACCGTTTTCGGCATCTTCAATCCAATAGCGTAGGACGAAATTGAGCGAGCTGTCGCCAAATTCAACCAAATGGCACACGGGTTTTGGGTCGGCGCAAACACGTTTTGTGTTGCTGGCGACCTCTATTCCAATTTTTTTCACCTGATGCGGGTCGGATGCGTAATCAACGCCAAATTGCGTTTCAACACGAATTTTACGATCGCTGTAAGACCAATTAATCACGGGTTGGGTGATGAAATCTTCGTTTGGAATTAAATATTCTTTGTTATCACGAGTGATAAGAGAGACATAGCGCGCGCCAAGATGACTGACCCATCCAAACACACCTGTCCCGTCTTGAAGTTCAATGATGTCGCCTGGTTTAATCGATTTATCGACAAGGAGGAGCATCCCTGAAAACAGGTTCGATATAACTTTTTGTAAACCAAAACCAATACCAAGACCAAGCGCACCACCAAAAATGGCAAGGGCAGACAAGTCAATACCTGCGGTTGTCACTCCGATCAGGATGGCAAGCGATACCATAATTACCTTGATCACCTTCACCAATAAAACACGCGCCGATGGGGTCAAATCCGTTGCACGCTGAAGGGATCGCTCGGCACCATTGGTTAATAATTTCGTGATGGTTAATAAAACGCATATCGCAATGGTGAATTTCGCGATTGTAAGCAGGGATAGGCGCCATTCACCAAAATCCATGCCAACCGCGTCTAATGCGCCCTTTGTTTGATCCATCACGCCCAAAATGGATAGAGCGGCAATAGCCCATCCAGTCAGGGCCACAATCTGGCGAACAAATCCATTTTCAATGACTTGGGCGACCGTTCGAATCAAAACCCAAGCAATAAGAAGTTTTGTTGCGGCTTCCATAATATAAAGATCAAGGCCGGGCATGACCGCAATCAAAACCAACTGCACCAATGATAAAAAGATCAATGCCCCAATTTGTAATGTCAGTTTTGTAAGGTTTTTAAGGATACGATTAAACCGAAAGGATATATTTAATTTATCGACCAATGGCAATAATTTTGGCCTTAAAAAACCACGAAACATTAGTCCAAATATCATTGATACAATAATAGTGACAATCGGGATCCAATAATTCTGATCAATCAGATAATCCTTGGCTGTGTCGTAAAAATCAATTGCGGCCTCATTGGCCTTTCCGATTGAAATTTCGGGTAATTCGATATTGATATCTTGGACGGTCTGGCTATCTTGATTACTCATGAAACTTAATATGCAAGTTAAGCGTTAAAATAACAAGAAAGGAATATAATTATGCGATATTTACACACAATGGTCAGGATTAAAGACATTGATGAATCGTTGCAATTCTATTGTGATTTAATGGGATTAAAAGAATTCAACCGTATTGAGAATGAAAAAGGCCGATTTACACTGATTTTCCTCTGCGCGCCAGAAGATGAAGCGTTAGCGAAAGAGAATAAAGCTCCGTTGTTAGAACTGACTTATAATTGGCCAGTTGAGGGCGAAGAGCCTGAAACTTACACAGATGGACGCAATTTCGGGCATTTGGCTTATCGTGTTGATAACATCTATGATTTTTGTCAAAAATTGATGGATAACGGCGTGACGATTAATCGTCCTCCGCGCGATGGTCATATGGCGTTCGTGAAATCCCCTGATGGAATCTCTATCGAAATTTTACAAGAGGGTGATTCCCTGGATCCTCAAGAACCATGGGCATCGATGGACAACACAGGCAGTTGGTAGATTATTGCACTGCAACTTGCTGGTGATGTTGCAGATCGGTTGAAATTCTGTATAAATCCAAGGCAAGACCTAACAGAGACAGAAAGCGTAAAAAACTATGGCAGACCATGATTTTGATATTGTTGTTATTGGTGGTGGACCTGGCGGATATGTCGCCGCGATCCGCGCAAGCCAATTGGGAATGAAGGCCGCCGTTGTTGAGGCCAATCACCTTGGTGGAATCTGCCTGAATTGGGGATGTATTCCGACAAAGGCTTTGCTACGTTCCGCCGAAATCTACCATCACATGAAACATGCGGATGCATTCGGGTTATCCTGTGAAAAACCATCTTTTGACATTAAAAAAGTAATTGAGAGATCGCGCGGGGTTGCGTCTCAATTGTCAGGTGGAATAGGGCACTTGCTCAAGAAAAACAAGGTCACTGTTTTTGACGGTTACGCCAAATTATTGGGTGATGGCAAGGTTGGCGTTGATGGTAAAAAGGAAATCCTGAACGCCAAACACATCATTGTCGCCACGGGCGCACGCGCTCGTCAAATCCCGGGAATGGAAGCTGACGGCGATCTTATATGGACTTATCGCGAGGCCATGACACCCAAGGACATGCCGAAATCATTGGTGATTGTTGGGTCGGGCGCAATCGGAATTGAATTCGCATCCTTTTACCGCACGATGGGCGCGGAAGTCACCGTGATTGAAATGATGGACCGTATTTTACCTGTTGAGGATGCGGATGTTAGTGCCGAGGCACGTAAGCAATTTGAAAAACAAGGGATGAACATTATTACATCCGCCAAGATGCAAAAATTGGAAAAAGGTAAGGGGCAAATCACCGCCCATGTTGAATTGGAAGACGGCGAAGTCACCGAAATCACGGCCGATAAATGTATTATGGCGGTTGGAATTGTCGCCAACACTGACGGCATTGGATTGGAAAATACGAAGGTTAAGCTTGATCGTGGGCACATCGTCACCGATGGTTACATGAAAACTGCGGAAAAGGGCGTCTATGCCATTGGTGATGTGACAGGCGCGCCATGGTTGGCGCATAAGGCGTCGCACGAGGCGATAATCTGCGTTGAAAAAATCGCAGGCGTACAGGGCGTACACCCCATGGTGAAAGAAAACATCCCCGGATGTACCTATTCCATGCCACAGGTCGCGAGTGTGGGAATTACGGAGGCGGTTGCCAAGGAACGCGGCCTAAACATTAAGGTCGGGAAGTTTCCGTTTATGGGGAACGGTAAAGCGATTGCACTGGGCGAACCTGAGGGCTTTGTCAAAACAATATTCGACGCCAACACGGGCGAATTAT
>JAUHXB010000117.1 GCA_030427215.1 Alphaproteobacteria bacterium
AAACTAAAAAATATAGTTGTGGACACTGCAAGCTTTGTTCTTAATTGCACAGTTGCTTTTGGCGCAGCTTCACTTAGCTTTCAAGTAAGAGACGTTACTGTTGCAACACTACCAAATCAACAGAAATCACCAGCACCTATATCCACCCCATTACATCCAGTTACGCCAAAGGCAACGCCCACCCACTACGTCACAACACAATCATCGCCATTGAATGTGCGGAAAAATCCAAGCACTGATGAGCCTATTATCGGAAAAATATCCAAAGGGTCATGTACGACCGTTATTGGAAGCACAAAAAACGCTTGGGCTCAGGTCGCGTTTTCGGTTCAAGGTGAAGTAAAGCAGGGTTATACTTCAACCCAATTCCTAAAACCCATTCCTAACGGATATCGTTGCCCTTAAAGAATAGCGAAGGCGCAAAATACGGCCTTGCCACCATGTGCATCGGCGGCAGCCAAGGCGTCGCGACAGTGTTGGAGAAGGTTTAGAGATATCTTTATAAGCTTTTTATTTTAAATTTCTTTCCCGATTTCTTGCCTGTTTGTGGAGGGGCAGCCACTGGTGCGCAAACTTTAGCATGTTCTTTTCTAAGTTTGTTTGTGTCAGGATCATCGTCAAATAAAAGTCCTTGAGCGGCTCTTATCAAATTATCAACGGTAATCACAGCACAACTGATTTTATCTTTTTGTTGAGGTGTCTTCAAATCACTCAATTCATAATCGGGGAAATCATCTTTCATTCTTTTTTTCAAATGACCTGGTATTGATCTTCCCATAGGGTCTTGATAGCGGATTGTTCTTGCAATTGGATCGACTACTAATGCAACGGAATGCATATTTTTACTTGTTGAGCCCTTTATAGATAAAGCAACTAAATGAATTTTATGATAAGTGTTTATAGAATCACTTGTCTTTTTTGAAATTGATTTTGCATCTTCGCTATCGATTAAACGCCTTTGCAAAAAAACAACATCAAAACCATTTTGAGTGATAATTTTTAGCATTAGAGAGGCGATGTAGTCTCGTCTGTATGGCTTAGCTGCCATTTCGAAGCTATTGGAAGATTTATCGCTCATCAAAGTATAATATCGCTTAATATTTAAATTGAACTTAACAATAAGGTGTGTCGATTCTCTGTATTTATTCTTTTAGTTAAGTTATATATATACCCATGAAAATATTACATACCATGGCGGGGGGTGCGGCAGGTGGGGCGGAGATGGCCTATGTCGATTTATTGATCGCGCAAAAACAAGCGGGGATGGATGTCATTGCGGCGTGCCGCCCGAATGCGCAACGTGTTCCATTGTTACGCGCGGTGGGCATTCCTGTGTTTGAATTTCCATTTGGCGGGGTGTTCGATTTCAAAACGCGCAAAGGCCTTGCAAAATTAATGCAGGACGAAGGCGTTGATATTGTTCAATGTTGGATGTCGCGGGCGTCAAAATTAACCCCCAAAATCGAGGGCGTTGCCAAAATTGCGCGCCTGGGTGGGTATTATAATTTGAAATATTACCGCGATGTCGATCATTTTATCGGCAATACGCCCGATATTTGCCGGTGGTTGGTCGATGACCAAGGCGTGGACATCAATAAGGTCACCCATATTAACAATTTCGCGGAATTGGAACCAGTCGAAGCGCCTGTGAAAAAGGCTGATTTTGATACAGACGATAATGCATTTGTGTTTTTGACATTGGCACGCCTGCACCCTGTTAAAGGCATTGATACGGCGTTAAAAGCCATGCAAAAGGTTGAAAATGCGGTTCTTTGGATTGCGGGCGATGGTCCAGAGGAAAAAAACCTTAAACAATTGGCAGATGATTTGAATGTGAGTGACCGTGTAAAATGGTTGGGGTGGCGCACCGACCGCGCGGCATTATTGGATGCGTGCGACGCGGTGCTATTCCCGTCACGATTTGAACCCTTTGGCGGAACGTTTGCCCAAGCCTGGGCGGCGAAACGACCGCTTGTGACCACCGCATCACAAGGGCCAATGCAATATGTAACGCATGGAACCAATTGTTTGGTTGCGGGGTTAGAGAATTATGAAGAGTTAGCGAGTCATATGCTTGCCGTTATGAATGATAAACATTTGGCTCGTGGATTGGCGCGTGAGGGATATAAATCGTACGAGTTACACTTTATTAAGAAAAAAGTTTTAAAATCATATGAAACTCTTTATAATTTACTTAAATAGGTTGACATATTTTAAATAGTTTGCTATATTTATGAAACTTATAGATTTTAATTAAAGGATTTAAGTTATGGACGGGTCAAATTTTCAGCACGAATTAACTAATGTTGATGATAAAAAAATTGCAGAACCAACATTATTGGGTGTAGATGCGTTTATTAGTGGCTATGAAAATCACGATCTTCAGCGATATTTGGCGCAAGAAGCCGAAATTAAAGCCAAAAAGGAAGCAAGATTCCAAGAAACATTGACTAAGTATGCGAAATCCACTGTTGGTAAGGATTATGCGCAACTATCCATAATTGAAAAAATTAAATATGACGTTGCACGCCAAGCCGCTGACATGAATAATGATAAACCAGTAAGCCGTCATATGTTCCGCAAAATGGTTAAAGATGCACAACAACCTGTCGTCAAAGAATTTCAAAAATATTTAATGGCCGTAACGGCAAGTCAGGTGGGTAACGGCAAGGAAAAAGATGACTATACATCTGGTTTTGAAGATGTGAAAACGGATGAGGCCTCTGCATTAAAAACTTTACGCGAAATGGATCATTTAAATCCTGATATGATGGATCAATTGATGAAGGATGAAGATCAATATAATGATTTTATCTTTCAGGCCCATCAATTGGTGAATGATGACACTGTAAAATTTGGTAAGCGTACAAAATTAAAACAATTGTTAAATGCCTCTGTTGGTTACCCTAAATTTGATCAAAATGCCTTGGAAAAGCGTATTGACAACTTAAACTGCTATACAATTTTGGCACAAAATGATGGGAGTGGTGATATTCAATTATCAAATTCAAAAAGAATTGCATCATTTATTGCAGCCGAATTGCCTGATCTTGCCGATGAAATTATGAATGCCGATAAAAACATGCTGTCATTTGACGGTAACAAAGATATGGTTGTGACGGCTCTTCATGACGTTGTTGCGGAAGTGTCTTCGTATATGAATGCAAAAACACGTTCACCATCGGATGTTGAAAATTACGCTCGCATTATTCAGGCAGACGTAAAAGATGTTAAGGATGAAATGCATGTAAATAAGGTTGTTGCCTTTATAAATACGCATTTAACAAATATTCATACTCAACCGCCAGAAGTTGCCGATGAAATTATTGCAGAAATCGATGCATTTATCGCTGAAAAACGCCCTGATGAAGCGATTGAAAAATTTGTTGCAAATATTAAGGCTGACTATGAATTAGATGGACAACAAACAAAACCAGCGGTTTTAAAACTAGGCGAGGATCAGCGCGTTGATGATACTTCGGCCGTCGTTCAAGAAGAGCCAAATGGCCTAGGGAATGACGACAATGTCATTGCCTCGCTTCTAGAAATTATTAATAAATTTTCACAAGGCCAAGCAATTCCTGCGCCAAGAATTACAGCAGAGATTGGGCCTAAAACGGGTGCAAATACACCGTCTATCGACCCAGTAAATAAAAGTGTTCCTGGACCTTTAAAGTTAGTAGGGGGACATACAAGATCCACACGGCCAGCCGCTGAAACGGAATCAAGCATTCCAAAGGTTAAAAGAGCGGGCTTTTTGAGATCCGTTTCGCAAAAACCACTTGCTTGGGCTGCGGCGGGTGTGGGATTAGTTGCAGTTGCAGCATTGGCAGTCACCGCATATATGGCGCCATCACAATCGAATAACAATGTTGATGTTGCGGCACAGGCCGGTGCGGATGCGCCAGAGGTTGCGGCGGCAACAGAGGCACCGCGAATCCCGGCAGCGCCAGAAGTTGCAGGCGCATCGTTAACAAACCCATTTGGGGGTGTTTTGCCTAATGATTTATTACCGCCAAGAGCAGAGCCATTGACAGGAGTTACAGATGGGTCTGCACCTTTGGCAACACCATCGGCTGGCCTTATTAACGATGTTGCCCTTCCGTCTTACGACGGTGGAACAATACAAAATGAACCTTCGCAAATTTCTACTCCTGATTTGTCAGTTGACACTTTACCTGAAATAAAAACTCAACCAAGCTCAGCACAGGAGGATTTCGCAACAGCAGCAAAACCTGATGGAAAACTTTTAGAAGCTGTCGACCAAGTCAAAGCGCAAAAAGAGCAAGATGCGCATGACCGTTGGTTAGAGGCCATGGAGAAACAATACCAACAAGCCCAACAAGCGGCAGAGCCCGCTGTAACAGATAGCTTAAGCTTATCTTTTGGAGATATCGAGCCGTCAAGCGATAGTGAAGGCGTGATTCCTGCAGGAACATTGGACATTGTTGGTGCAGTTGAGAATTTGTATAGTGGCCTATTGATTACGGCTCCTAAAGACATTGCAGATCAAACAGAATCGTTAGATACAAAAATGATGAAGCTTAATGGGCTCTACAGTGAATCTATTGATGTAGGATCTATAGGTAAATTATATTTTGCATCTGAGGAATTAAGTCGTAATCAGTTAAATGCGATGAAATGTGAAGCGGATGCATTGGGCGTGTCGTTGTTAAAAGCCTTTGGTAATGAAGCGCTCCCTACCGTCAATAGCATATACCAGGCTGTAACAAACGCTACTACTGGTACGTCAACCTGTCAAAATATTCTGGCAGGTAGTGCAAAAGCGGTAAAGGTTTCTTATGAAACTGGTGAGGGGTGGGCCGCAAGAACCTTTGCAAAGGCGAGCGACCCTGTGGTTGCACAAGCGATGTTAGATAAGGCGAACGCTATTTCCGTTTCATTTCCAAATGCGGTCGCAT
>JAUHXB010000118.1 GCA_030427215.1 Alphaproteobacteria bacterium
ATGAGATTTAAGTTGTCTTGCTGCTTTTATATGATTGGTTGCTGCAGTAATATTATTTTGGATATGAATAAGTCTATTTCGTCTCCATTTGTCGCCAGTCATTGTTAAATTACTCTCATGGCTTTTTTTAAGCGCAGCTAATTCATCTTTATGGGTGTTTGCTTCGTCAGAATCTGGATTTGGATGTTCATCAATCTGCCTTTGAATAGATGCAAACCAAGATCGTTTTTGTTCGTCTTGGTGTTTTGCAAGGCTTCTGATTTCTTCCGCTTTCGCATCAACATCTTCCTGAGACATTGATATGATTTCGTAAAGTTCTTGAGCTGAACGCTCTAAAAAAGATACAGGTATCTCTAGATGTTCTATGGCCTCTTCAAGAGTGACAGCTTTTGTAAAGGTTTCTTTTGTATATTTTTTCATAATATAAGCTAACCGATTATGTATTGGTTTGCAAGTATTTATTGACATAGATTTAAAGTTTGTCTAAAGAATAGTAATGTTCTCTATCGAAACAATGCAAACCGCGCGGGATTGGGTGATTGCCGAAATTGAAACAGGGCGATGTTTGATCCCCATGCCACATGATTTGGATGTGGTGAAGCGATGTTCAAATCAGGATTTGATAGATATTGCGGATCAGGCTTTGGAATGGAATTTTTCAAAACCATTGCTTGTGAATGTTCCTAAACGTGATGGCTCTTTTCGCCCTGGGCATGTTATTCCTCCACAAGATAGGCTGATGATTAACGCATGCCTTATCCATCATTACGATCAAATTCGTGAGTATGTTGATTTGGGCGTTGATTATAATCGCCCTTTACCAAAAAATGATGAGTCATGTTTTTTGCATCAGGATTATCATGATACATATATCAAATTTAAAGACCGTTTGATCGCGGATGAAGACGCCAATAAATGGATTTGTCATGCCGATATCAAAAATTTCGCGGGGGCGTGTCGTCCGAACGATATTTTAGTCGCTTTTCAAGAGTTAGGATTTGAAGGTTCAGCACTTCATATTCTTCATAATGCCTTTGATACATGGGGGCGTTATGGATTGCAGGGATGTCCTCAGGGATATGGTTTTACCGATATTGCCTTAAAGGTCATGATGGCATCAATTGACCGTGAAATGGTTGAACAATGTGGGGATGATATTTCCTATTACCGATACGTTGATGACATCCAATTATCCGCAGATAGCGATGAGCGTATTGAAAGGGCTTTAAAATTATTAAATCATGAGCTTGCGACAAAAGGATTATCTCTTAAAGAAGGGCAAATTTTAAGGCCAAAACCAGGAAACCGAGGAAACGGCCATGGCTTCCAACCGCATGAAAGAATTAAGACATTTGCAAAGATTTTAATTGAACGCGAAACCTTACCTCAAGATTATAAATTAGATAAAGACAATCCAGATCCCTTTATAATTATTATGGCTTGTCAGGCTTATATCATTTCATCTTTAGCTGATAGTAATGAAAGACCTAATAAATATTTATGGTCTTATATTTTTCGTCATATGTGTAAGATTGATAAAGAAGTTAAGAAGCGGGGATCTTCCGTTACAACTGAGTTAGATAAAATCGCCCCAGTATTAATGGAAGCTTACCCAGAACGGTTACCGAAAATCATACATGCTTGTTTTCAAAATGGACGAAATGATTATGTTGCCGTCAATTTATATCACAAGTATTTTGATGATGAGTCGATATCAAATAGAAATTATGATTATCAACGCTTGGTTGTCTTGGAGTCTTTTAAGAAAATAAATTATCAAATGCCAAAGCCTGTCTTAGATGGTTTGGGCAGTGCAATGTTTAAATTGTTGCAGGTGCAACCGCAATTATTCGCACCATACAGCCGCGATATTTCACAAATGCAACAATTGATCGATGCGCCTGTTGTCGCACGAAGTCAAAAGCTTGCCATGAATTAAAATTTAAAGTCTATTAAGTCAAGATGAATGAAATCAATAGGTTAGATGGTGCGATCTAAACCAAGTTGACTTAAATTTGCGATTTACACGCCTTCACAGTATTGGCCAAAAGTGATGCGATTGTCATCGGGCCAACGCCACCTGGGACGGGGGTTATCGCTCTGACCTTTTGGGATACATCATCAAAATCCACATCACCTGATAATGTTCCATCATCTAGTCTTGTGATACCGACATCAATGACTGTTGCGTCGTGCTTTACCCATTCAGAGGTGACCATTTTGGGCTGCCCCGTTGCGGCGATTAAAATATCGGCTTGTTTTGTGATTGTTTGAATATCAACCGTTTTTGAATGACAATATGTGACCGTGCAATTGGCGTTCAATAATAATTGTCCCATTGGTTTGCCGAACAGGAGGGATCGCCCAATAATGACCGCGTGCTTGCCAGTGAGGTCGATTTTTTCATGAGAGAGCATGGTCATGACCCCTTGGGGCGTGCAAGGGGCTAGCCCGCCATCATCACCACTCATAACCTTACCTAAATTGATTGCGGTCAATCCATCGACGTCCTTTTCTGGGGCGATGGATTGAATAACGGCCTGACTATCATGATGATTGGGTAGGGGCAATTGTATAAAAATTCCATGGATATTTTTATCTTCATTCAATGTTTGAATGAGGGTAATTAAATCGTCAGTTGACGTTTCAATGGGCAATTCGTGAAGACGTGGCGTAATTCCAATCTCTTCACAAGCCTTCATTTTGTGTCGAACATAAATGCGGGAAGCCTCAACATCATTGGCCAAGATAATGGCCAGCGCGGGTGATAGCGAATTATCTTTTATATCCGCTTTTATAGCGTCACGTTTTGATTTGGCTATAGCCTTACCGTTAATAATGTTCATGTTTTTAATAAACTATTGATCCCATTAATAGGCTTACAACCGCGCCTTGTAAAAACATCAGCCCGAAAATCACGATAATTGGTGAGATGTCAATACCACCAATGGAGGGTATAAACCGTTGGACAGGTTTCATGACAGGATCTGTTGCTCTTCCCAAAAACGATACCAAATTTTTTGCCGCGGGATGATCCATTGATATAACGTTAAAGGCGATAAGCCAGCTGACAATCACACTGGCGATAATGATAAAAATATAAATTTCAATAATCATATAGAGAAGCTGTCCAAATAAAGCCATAATATTTTAAAATCCTCTTAATTAAATTTGTGTATAATTAATAAGATAAATCATATGAAATGAAAAGCATGTTTCGAATAGTCTTTATTTTACTTTTAATGGCATTCCCTGCACAAGCGCAAGTGACGTGCCCGGCAAAACCCGCCGGTGATGTCAATGTGATATGGGGCAGTGATAAGATTGAATATGATTTCACAAAATCGCAATCGCAAATGGATCGAATGGATATTGATACCAAAAGTCCCTATGACCGCCACACCAAAACGCATGTCGGTGGATTGATGAAAGGTGGCATATCGGTTGAATCAAAAATTCAGGTGGCATCTTTAACTTATCCTCGATCTCGTCAAACATGCCAATGGATTGATAACATGGATGTGACGATCAGGATTGATCCGAAAATTTATATTGCCCGTGATCATAAACAAGGAACATGTCGCCATAAAGCGATTTTAGACCATGAAATGAAACATGTGTTCGTGGATCGCGAAATTGTTAAAAAATATATTCCTGTTATTCAATCGGAATTAAGAACCGCTATTCGTAAGGTCGGGATCGTGGGGCCAAAGGCCGAAAGAGACCAACGTCAATACCAAAAGAAAATCAGCGATTATATGGATAAACGGTTAAAATTGGTCACCGAAAAAATGTACGATGAACGCGGTAAACGACAACAGGGAATTGATACACTGGCCGAATATGAACGCGTCGCAGGGTTATGCGGTTAGGTGGCGACGTCTTTTATGACGTTGAAAAGGGCTGCACTGATGCGGGGCGGGTTTATTAAATTTCGCCGCCAGTTTTCCTATCTGTTTTTCGCATAGTTCGCTATCAAACCGAGTCATAAGCCTGTATTTCGGTAGATCAACAGTTACAGCCTTATTCAATTCTTTTAACACATATTTCGGTGGTCGTGCCCAAAATTCACTTTTGTTAGGGTTGTAAAATGGATTGAAAATCCCATGCGCTGGGCGGACATATTGATGGTTTTCGGTTCCCAACAATAAATGCGGAGGGGTGTACACATCTAAGGTAAAGTCATCAACTTTGCATTCATTCAGATCTTCTATTAACTCAATTATTTGTTGGGCTTCATCAAAATCTAAATTCGGGTTATCACTAAGTTGCTGATCGTATTTTCTGATAAGAAGTTCGATGTATTGATCGAAAGAATCTATAATTGTAGTCGCAGGATATGTCAGATAATCCAATATAGCATTGGGTCTGCCAAAGCCGCCAGTAATGCTATGTTCAAAACTATCAAAACAAAAGGATTTCATGTCGGGTGAGCTGATATCTTTTGAGTTTGCGATTGTTAAATTGCTAACCGTTGGCCTGGCAATTTGATTAATCCAGATAAGGCCTTCTAATGACATTGTGTGACAATAGATAATGTGCCAGCCAGCTTGTGAAACGTTAAACAGTATAATGCCATCAACTAGTTTTTGATTATCTGTGTTGAATACTGGGAAAGATTCTTCAAGCCAAACTTCACCGTCTTCTAATGGCAAAAATGGCTCGTTTTCGATCTTTACTTTAGGTGAAGATTTCGCAGGAATAATCTTGCTAATACCATTTTCACCTGTTTCCCATTTTATGTCTGTCATTTTAATTTGGCCTCAACGGTTTATGCGTTCCGCTTAAGCCAGCAGTCGCACCCCAATCAACTTGCTCCCATTGTGGTTCATTAATTAAAGTTTTAGCAATGGCACCAATGCGAACCATTAAATTATTGAGATGTACATGACGTTTTTTAAATTGG
>JAUHXB010000119.1 GCA_030427215.1 Alphaproteobacteria bacterium
GCCAGGGTGGCCACTATTCGCCGCCTGCACCGCATCCATCGATAATGACCGAATGGCATTCGCCATTTTTGTATAACGGTCCGTTTGTTCGGTTGGCATGGATGATGTTTTGAGCGCTTCGAGTGACATGTTTGATTCCTTATTTGTTTATTTAATTGGTTATAGCATTATTAAAATAAGTTTCACAATATGGACAAAGGCTAATATCCTTCCTGTGCATAACTTTTGCAAACGATTCGACAAGGCATGCGTTAATTTTTTACTTTAAGATTATATAAGGAGAGAAGTTTCATGCGTTTCGATGCTAGTTTAAAAGAATTGCAAAAGGCCATTAAGGATTTGGAAAAATCCTCTAAAAAGGCCGCTAAGGGCAAATCAAAATCATCATCCACAAATCAGATTGATATGTTTTCCGTGCCGATGCCTTCGCCATCTAATGATATTGATGTCAAAGTGTTGAAAAAACAATTGGATGAGGCAATCTCTTCAATCGAAACAGTGATGAAAGAGAGTGCGTAATGGCTGAAGTCACCCTTACTGTTAACGACCGTTCATTCAATTTGGCCTGTGCCGATGGGGATGAGGGGCGTTTGGAAAATTTGGCGGCTTATGTTGATGAACGCCTTCGCTCTATCGCGGATTCTGGTGTTGTTCGTCGTGAATCGGATTTGATGGCGCTCACCGCAATTGTTTTGGCGGATGAATTATTTGATGCACAAAACGCAATTTCAAATGATAACCCACAATCATCGGACGATTTTAACGAGAAACTATCCGAAGCATTAAACAAACAAGAGGCCGAATACGCGTCCCAAGTTGATAAACTAACGGAAACCGTTAAAAAGCTGGCTGAATCAATTAAGTAAATAATAAGGGCCGCGAACGCCGTGGTGAACTTTCATATCGTCATCTGGCCCTATCAAGATAGGTGGGCGCCGTATGACCTTCATTCGCGGCAAAACACGTTCGATGGTCAGGGATAGCTCCCGAGATGTGATTATCGGCCCGAGAGATTATTTGTCACTCACAAACGCCGCAGCCTTGTGATATATAGATCATATGAACGCAATTAGCAAAAATATATTACGCAATCAGGCGAAAGATATTCGTAACGGCATTTCACAATCTAGGCGTGAAAGTGATTCTACTGATTTAAAACAAAATATAATTGTCTGTTTGGATAGTAATCCAAAGTTGATCATAGGCACATATTACTCCATAGGGTCAGAAATTATTCCGCCGCATGATTTAGGTGGTTATCAAATGGCGTTACCTGTTATCCGCAATAAAACAACATTGGAATTTTATGAGTGGGTTGCTGGCGATCCGCTGGTTACAAAAGACTTTAATATCCCCATTCCTGACACACGTGGAAAATCACCTATTCATCCTGATGTATTATTATTGCCTTTGTTACTTTGTGACATGCATGGAAACCGTATTGGATATGGGGCAGGGCATTATGATCGTTATATTGCATCATGTAAAACAAAGCCTTTATTGATCGGTGTGTGTTATGAAGACCAAATTTATGATGGTGATATTCCGGCCGAACCACATGACCAACCTCTTGATTTGATTATCACTCCGAAACGCGTTATAGAAATATCATGAAAATATTATGTATCGGGGATGTTGCATGGGAAAATGGTCGCGAGGCATTGGAAAAACATCTTCCCGCCCTTCGCGCAAAATTAAAACCAGATGCGGTCATTGTGAATGGTGAAAATTCCGCGCATGGGCTTGGTATTACACCTAAAATTGCTGATTGGATGACCAATGATTTGGGCGTTGATTGCATCACAGGCGGAGATCACTCATTCGATAAACGTGAAATTATTGATTACATGCCTGACCACCCGCAACTCATTCGCCCTGCCAATTTTCCTGATATGGCAGGGAATGGCGTTTACAGTTTCCGCATTGCTAATGGCAAGTTTGTAACCGTGATTAATATGATAGGGCGTGTGTTTACAATGCCGGCATTGGATTGTCCCTTTAAGGCGGTTGATAAAATTTTGGATAACATCAAACTCAAAACAAATAGCGACGCCATCATCGTTGATTTTCACGCCGAGGCCACATCCGAAAAATATTGTATGGGGCATTATGTGGATGGACGCGTGAGCGCGATTTATGGAACGCACACTCATGTTCCAACCGCCGATCATCAAATATTACCCAATGGCACAGCTTATCAAACCGATATCGGCATGACAGGCGCGTTTACAGGATCCATTGGTGTTGATTTGGATGTCCCAATGCAAGGGTTTTTAAAAGGGCGCATGTTGGAAAAAATGACCGCGGCAAAAGGCGCAGGAACATTATGCGGCGTATTTATCACGATTGGTGATAATGGCCTTGCAACATCTATTAAGCCAATTCGCGTGGGTGGCAATGAATTGGAAGAGGTTATTGGATAATTCAAAAAAAATGGCGGACACGGAGGGATTCGAACCCTCGATGAGGCTATAAACCCCATACTCCCTTAGCAGGGGAGCGCCTTCAGCCACTCGGCCACGTATCCTTTTTCAAAGATATTGATATCAGCCCTGTTTCAATCATGCAAGTGAGCAAAACAAATTTCTTGACATCTCTCGTGTAAACCGTATAAGTCAACCATACAAAATAAGGATAAATATAATGTATGCAGTAATTAAAACAGGCGGACAACAATTCCGCGTTGCAAAAGGCGATAAGCTTTCAATTCAAAAAACGGACGCTGAGGCTGGAAAATCAATCACTTTAGACGAAGTGATGATGGTGAATGATGGGAAAAAGGCAACTGTTGGTGCGCCATTAATTAAAGGTGCAACAGTCACAGCCAAAGTGGTTGAACAATATCGTGATGAAAAAGTTGTTATTTTCAAGAAAAAACGTCGTCAAAATTATCGTCGGACAAAAGGTCACCGTCAACATTTGACTTTGATCGAAATCACAGATATTAAAACAGCATAATCTAAATTATATAAACAAAAGAGGTATTTGAAATGGCACATAAAAAAGCAGGTGGTTCATCCAGAAACGGTCGTGATTCGGCCGGACGTCGCCTTGGCGTTAAACGTTATGGCGGTCAGGAAGTATTGTCAGGAAACATCCTTGTTCGTCAACGCGGTACAAAGGTATGGGCCGGCGAAAATGTAGGCATGGGTAAAGACCACACATTATTTGCAACAATTGATGGTATTGTAAAATTCACAAAAGGTCGTTTGGACAGGTCTTTTGTTTCTGTTATTCCGTCGAACGAAGCATAAATTACCACTCAATTAAGAATTCAAAAAGCCTCGATCACAATCGGGGCTTTTTTATTGTGGCTTATCTTTACTTTGTTATTGAATCACTTTATGACTAGGGTAATCTAAATAAGGTTTTGATAAAGAGATATCGATTATGAAATTAGTAAAATATTTAACATTGGCAGGCACGTTGAGTTTGCTTTCTTATCCAGCGATTGCACAGGATGATATTCCAACCCTGGTTGTCACGAACAAGCCAATTGCCCAGATTTCAACGCCGTCTATTCCGGTGTTGCCAATGAGAGCCAAAGCACCTCTCAGTGACATACCGTCTGTGCCAAACTCTGAATTGTATTCTAAACCTGTACGTAGCCCTGATATCTCGGCACAGTCTGTTTTGGACGACACATATTTCGCGCCTGTTGAAACAAAGGCATCAGGCAAGATTAAAGAAATTGAAGCGGAGATGTATAATCTGCAAGGTCAGGTTGCTGATTCTGCCGATCAACTTCAATCAATCGAAACGGTTGGACAGGATTTGGCCGCAAGCTATTACGCCGCGGTGGCAACGATTAACACCCAATTGCAAAGTGGTACTACCCCAGGTAACCCTAGGCTAAAAGGTCGGTTAAATTTGGCGGAAGATGCACTTGATACATTATCTGGAAATGTTGCTGATTTAAATAAAATGGCGATACAGATTTCGGATTTAGCATCCGTATCGAATTTCTTACAGCAGCAGGCAAGATCAGCCTACAGTCTGTCTGGATCAGTTGAAGAAGATCATGTCCGTTTGGCGCAATTGGAAGATGCCTTGTCAAATACGGCAACATCAATTGAGAGATTATTGAATAATGTGAATGATAATATCACACGCGCCGCCGCCTATATGTCATCGGAACGAGCGAATCTACGAACACTGGCCTTGGCGATATCCAATGGTGATTTGTATGGGAAAAGCCTATCTAACCGTCCATTTTCAATGGTGGCAACATCATCTATGGATGCACCATCGGCGATCGCGCCATTTCCTCAACAGGCGTCAATACAACGTCGGCCTTTGATTAAAATTCGTTTTGATCGTCCCGAGGTCGATTATTCTCAGGCTTTGTACATGTCTGTGAACGAAGCTATCCAGAAGTATCCCAGTTCTCAATTTGAATTGGTTGCTGTTTCTCCCGGTATGGGCAATCCGGCTAAATTGGCAATCGAATCAACAAAGGCCCGCCGTAATGCTGAAAAAGTTTTGAGGAATATGGTCCAAATGGGTGTTGATACAAACCGCGTTCAATTGGCAAATGTGACAGAAGCAGACGCCCAATTTAACGAGGTTCATTTGTTTATCAGATAAGGAAAAGGATGTCTGAATTCATTCTTGAGGGGGAAGGTATATCTTTTGGAGATATACAGGTCAGGCTGGCCAAAAATGATTTAGAAATCAGGCAAGCACAATCGATTCGATATCATATTTTTTATGAAGAATTTTGCGCAAAACCTACGGAAAAAGCTCTTGAAGCCAAATTGGATTTTGACCATTTTGATGATTACACTGATCATCTGGTAGTAATTGATAAATCAATTGCTGATCCACATAAGGCCGTTGTTGGTACGTATCGACTGTTACGCGAAGA
>JAUHXB010000120.1 GCA_030427215.1 Alphaproteobacteria bacterium
CGATCTGCCATGCCTTCATCCGTTGAGAGATAAACAAATAAATCAGGGGCAATGCCTGCATCTTTGGCCATCGAGGTATAAAGCCCATCTGAAATTTTATCGTCCGCTATGGCGATCAATAATTCCAATGATGATATATCATCGTTTAACGATTCCAATTGCCCTTTTAAAAGCGAGGATAGTAGTGGATATGCTTTAAAATCCAAATCTTTCGCATTTACTTTTTCACCAGATCCGAACCGAAGGCGGCAAAATTTTGAGAGCTCTCTCCATGCAGGCATATCACGAAAATCGGCAGAGGAGGCCTGAACATCCAAACACATTGGCGCCAATTCACCGTTTAGCAAAATAAATTGTAGGCCAATCATTGCTAAATCAAAATCATTTGGTGCGTCATCGATATCAGAAACGGTTTGATAGAGCGCTTGCGCATCCTCAATCAATCCATAATCAATTAATTTTTGAATGCGTGCAGATAGCAGGGCAGGGGATGATATATCCTCCGATGATTTTGGCGCGTGGGATAATAATGTTTGTTTTGCCAGGTGGCGGTACGCGCCGTGGCGCAACGTTTTTGGCCATGTGTTTAATAATTCAACGGCCTGATCTTGTGAATAACCATCCCAAATATTGCGTTTGATCTGTCCATCTTCGGCGGATTTTAATGGCCCTGCACGGTCAATATCTCGCCAATCATAATCGGCTAGGGCCGGCATTGAAACGCAAAGGCACAGTATAAGAGAAAAAAAGAGATTATAAATTTTCAAGGGAAATTTGTTCCTTAATTGTTTGTTGTTCAACGTTTGGATCCATCATGGATAGGGCAACCATTCCACCAATTAAAACGGTCAATAATAAAAAAATCATAATCACTAAAGTTTTCATCTGTCTTTTCTCCTGCAAGCTTTTATAATACCCAACAATAGAGAAACAAGAGGCAGTTCGCAATCCATGGAATTTATCAACACAATCGATTGGTCGTTTTGGGGGCCAATTTTATCGATCCTTATTCTGATATGTCTATCAGGATTTTTTTCGGGGTCTGAAACCGCGCTGACTGCTGTTTCAAAGGCACGTATGTTGACCCTTGAAAAAGAAGGGAATAAACGCGCGGGCGTTGTGAATATATTGATTGAAAGAAAAGATCGGCTCATCGGTGCATTATTATTAGGGAACAATCTTGTCAATATTTTGGCATCGGCTATCGCAACCGCATTTTTCATCAATTTGGTAGGCGAGGCAGGGGTTGTTTATGCCACATTAATTATGACAGTGATTGTGCTTGTCTTTGCAGAAGTGCTTCCCAAAACATATGCCTTGGCCAATAGCGACAAAATGGCGCTGTTTATTGCGCCCGCTATTCGCGTTGTTGTATTTGTATTTTCCCCAATAACGGGATTAATCGCGCGGATTGTGAATGGCACGTTAAAGGCTCTGCGCCTTACCCAAGGAGATGCGAACATGGCCGATATGGCGGTACAAGAATTGCGGGGTGCCATTGAACTTGCGCATGATAGTGAGAACGAAAATGGGCAAGCCAAAGAGTCATCTGAAAAAAGAGCAATGTTAAGGTCTATCCTTGATCTGGTTGATGTTGATGTCGAAGATGTTATGACACACCGGTCTAATGTGACCGCGTTGGATGCCGATGAACCGATTCATCATTTGGTTGATCAGGTGTTGGACAGCCCCTATACGCGTATTCCCGTGTGGCAAAATGATTCTGATAATATTATTGGAATTGTTCACGCCAAAATCATGTTGAGGGAATTGCGCGGGGTGAAGGGGGAAGTTGATAAATTATCAATTAAATCAATGATGTTGGAGCCATGGTTCGTGCCCGAAACCACAACATTATTTGACCAATTACAAGCCTTTCGCGAACGCAAAGAACATTTTGCAATCGTTGTTGATGAATATGGCGCATCACAAGGGATTGTGACATTAGAGGATATTTTGGAAGAAATCGTGGGGGAAATCGATGATGAACAAGATTTGGCCGCCACGGGAATTAAAGATCAAGGCGATGGCAGTTATGTGATCGAAGGCACGGCAACGGTGCGTGATGTGAACCGTGAATTGGATTGGGGTCTACCTGACGAAGATTACACGACATTGGCGGGTCTTATTTTGCATGAATCTAAAATGGTGCCGGAAGAAGGGCAAAATTTTATCTTTTTCGGATATCGGTTTTCGGTTTTATTACGAGAGCGCCATCAAATTAAGTTGTTAAAGGTCATTCCTCCAGCTGAAGCAGAGATCACGAATTAGGCTACAAGTTTTGGCGTCGTGATTGAGGTCACTAAGTCTTTGTGGCGATCTTCGCCAATGGCTTGGCCGTCATTAATACGTCTTTGTATAACGGAATGGCCTGTTTGGCCTTTCTCTGCCTTTGAAAAAGAATCCGATGGGGCGATGACATGAACGTTGTATCCTTGTTGTCTCAATAATGCTATTTCGCCATAGGCTTGTTTTAATATTAGATTATCTTCGCCAAGGTCATCAGCGTTCAATTCAGATTGCTTCTTGGGCACTATAAAATCAGGCTCTGCACTGGTCATGAAATATAAAACCAATGTGTTTTTATTCAAAAATTTCGATGGTGGGGTGGGGGGATTTGCACCGCCAAGACAAGCCCCATCAATTTGCCCATCAACAGAATGAAAGCTACCGGGTAAAGCCGCCGATCCTAAAACAAGCTTTCGCGACATCTCACCATTGGTCCATAATCGTCCTTGCCCTGTCATCTCATCAACCGTTTGTACAAATAATTCAGGTCCTTCTTTTGAACGAAGCGCAGAATCGTTATGCAGTAGTGTTTCTAGAGTTTTCTCTAGCCGCTGAGTGAAAAGACCACGATTTGCCAACATCATCATTTCGTGGCCAATAGGATTCATCATTTTATGAATGGCGACCATATTTGATGTTAAATCACTGATAGCAATATGATTAAGCCACGCGTCTTTTAGGCGATCCATGGCTCTTTGTTTTCCTGCCTCACCTTGACCGTGTCTTGCAAAAACATGCTTCAGCAAGGCGCCGTTTAGTGCACCACCAGATGTTCCTGTTATGGCGTTGATTTTAAGATGAGGATTTTGAATAAAGGGTATAAGCGCACCTGCCTGCCATGCGCATGCTGATCCACCACCTTGAAGGCATAAAGTAACATCAAATTGAAAATCGCTTTGTTTTGATTTCAAAAAATTCCCCTTACAATAAAAAGTATGAGGAGCGATCTCTATGACCGCAACCAAATGATGTGTTGCAGTGCAAGGTTAGGTGTCTAATGGTGCCCTTGAGGACAAAAATCTAGAACACTTTGATACCTATAAATTGCTTGAGGATTTGGAAGACTGGGAGCGGTATTTGCAGTCTGATCCAGAGCTGGCAAAAAAGTTGCGTTTTCTTGATCATCACTCATCAACAACGGCGAAACCTTCCGTGGAACTGCGAGGGCCTCGCCTATGAGCCGTCCCGCACCATTTTCCATTCGTTTTTCTGAAGAGGAACGCCAACGGCTTGAAGCGCAAGCCGGTTCGATGCCACTGGCGTCATATATCAAGTCTGTAGTTTTGGCTGATGACGCCCCTAAATACCACAAGCGATCAAAGCCGCCCGTTGCGGAGCAACAGCTCTTGGCCGAGGTGCTGGCGCGGCTGGGTGCGACCCGGTCGGCCAGTAATCTCAACCAGATCGCCAAAGCCATCAACCAAGGCACGCTGTATGTCGATGATGATCTTGCCGCTGATCTGAATCAAGCCTGCGCCGAAGTCGCATGGATGCGTGTCACGCTGATGCAAGCCTTGGGGATTAAGTCATGATCCTCAAAGGCTCCCAGCGGGCTGGTGCCAAAGCACTGGCTGATCACCTTATGAATGATCGCGACAATGATCATATCACCGTTTTAGAAGTAAGCGGCTTCATGGTGGATGATTTGCATGGCGCTCTCTCAGAGGCGCATGCGATTTCAAAGGCAACACTATGTACGCAGTTCATGTTTTCACTCAGCCTCAACCCGCCTCAAGATCATGTTGGATCAGAGCAAGACTTTCTTGATGCGGCAGATCGCGCCGAAAAGGAACTTGGTCTATCTGGCCAACCCCGCGCCATCATCATGCACGAAAAGGAAGGGCGGCGTCACGCCCATGTTGTCTGGTCACGCATTGATGGGGACACGATGAAAGCGATCAATCTGCCCCATTTCAAGAACAAGCTGACCAGCTTGTCACGCGAACTCTATCTTGATCATGGCTGGGTGTTGCCGGAAGGCTTGCAAGCCCATGGCGGCAAAAGCCCCCTCAATTTCTCATTGGCGGAATGGCAGCAAGCCAAACGCATCGGCCTCGACCCTCGCGAAATCAAGCAAGTTTTTCGCGATGCTTGGGAAAGATCAGATAATCTAACTGCCCTCGGTAATGCCTTGGGAGAACGCGGGTATTTTCTGGCCAAAGGGGACCGACGCGGTTTTGTTGCTGTCGATGTGGACGGCGCAGTCTATTCGCTGCCAAAGTGGATCGGTGAGAAGACAAAAACTGTTACGCAAATGCTTGGATCGCCTGATGCATTGTCGCCCGTGTCTGATGTCAGGGTCGAAATCAAATCCCGCGTGACGGATCAGCTTAAATCCTACATTGCCGAAACACGCGCCAAGCATGCTCTTGATGCGCAACCGCTTGCGGATCAAAAGACAGATATGATTAGCAAGCATCGCACTGAACGCAAAGCATTGAAGGACGGACAAGAGAAACGCTGGAAGGAAGAAACCAAAGCGCGACTCTCCCGGCTAAATGGCGGCTTACGCGGCCTGTTTGATCGGATCACTG
>JAUHXB010000121.1 GCA_030427215.1 Alphaproteobacteria bacterium
AATTATCTGGCCTGTCTAACCCACGCACGGGGGCAATTTGGATTAAGTTGGCTTGACCTATCCACCGGTGAATTTTACGCGCAAAGCCTGGACATTAAAAATTTAGGCGGAGCGTTAGAACGCATTGCACCCAATGAATTATTGGTGTCTGAACAATTAATCCAAAGCCCTGATTTATTTGAAATTTTCATGCCTTGGCAAAAGGTTATCACAACACAAGCCAACAGTTTATTTGAATTATCGAATGCCAAAGCCCGCCTGCAAGATTTATATAATGTCGAAACATTAGAAGCCTTTGGTAATTATAGTAACGACGCCATAACCGCCGCGGGGGCGTTGATTGATTACGCAACCCGAACACAAAAAGGGACATTACCTCATATCCGCCCCCTTCAATCCATCATGGCGACGCATGTGATGGATATTGACGCGGCAACACGCCGCAATTTGGAATTATCCATGACCATGGGTGGAGAGAAAAAAGGCTCCCTCCTCTCCGTGATTGACCACACATTTACATCCGCGGGTGGACGGTTATTGGCAGCGCGTTTGAACACTCCATCAACGAATTTAGATGTTATTCAATCCCGCCACAATCAAATTGAATGCTTTTATAATCAAAGTGATATTCGCGATAGTTTAATTGAAAAATTAAAATTAATTCCGGATATGGAACGCGCCTTATCGCGCATCACAATTGGTCGAGGCAGCCCCCGCGATTTACAATCCATCTTAAAAGGGTTGGATCAGGCGGAACATATTCACGGTCTTATTCTATCATATAAAGCGGCCTTGGAACCCTTTGAAAATATTTCAAAAAATCTAACGCTCACCACGAATGAAACGCATTTGCTTGATCGATTAAAACGCGCCCTATCCGATGATTTGCCATTTTTGGCGCGTGACGGTGGGTTTATTCGCGAGGGATATGCCGCAAATTTGGATGATCAACGGGCATTAAGGCAGAATAGCAAAACCATCATGGCAACGATGCAGGCGGATTATGCATCCAAAACGGGCGTATCAACATTAAAAATCACACATAATAATGTGTTGGGATATTTCATTGAGGTCACGGCAAAACACGCCGATAAATTAATGGTCAATGGCGCGGGGAATGATAATTTAAATCAGGACAACCCATTTGTTCACCGTCAAACACTCGCGAATGTTGTTCGGTTTACCACACCTGAATTATCCGATTTGGAATCCAAAATTGCCAAGGCATCGGATGTCGCGCTTGCCATTGAAATGGATTTGTTCGAACAATTTGTTGCGGATATTGCGGCGCTTGCCAATGATATTGGTGAAAAGGCCAAGGCCTTGGCCGAAATTGATGTCGCATGCGCCCTGTGTCAATTGGCGTTGGATCAAGGATATGTGCGCCCAAAAATCACCGAAGGATTGGATTTTGACATTAAAGGCGGACGGCACCCCGTTGTTGAACAGGCGTTGAAACGTGAGGGAAAAACATTCGCCACGAATGCATCCCATTTGGAAAATAATGATCAATTATGCTTGCTCACCGGTCCAAATATGGCGGGTAAATCAACTTACCTGCGGCAAAATGCACTCATTACAATCTTGGCGCAATGTGGATCTTATATCCCTGCCGACAGCGCAACCATAGGGATAGTGGACAAGGTGTTTTCCCGCGTAGGCGCGTCCGATGATTTGGCACGCGGGCGATCAACATTCATGGTGGAAATGGTTGAAACCGCCGCCATTTTAAACCAAGCCACGGATAAATCATTGGTTATTTTGGATGAAATCGGACGCGGAACGGCAACGTTTGACGGCCTGTCCATTGCGTGGGCAACGTTGGAATATTTGCATGATGAAATAAAATGTCGTGGATTATTTGCCACGCATTATCATGAATTGACGCGCCTAACCACAACGCTCGATCGCCTGTCTCCTCATGCCATGGCGGTCAAGGAATGGCAGGGTGAAATCATCTTCCTTCACGAAGTCATAAAGGGCGCGGCCGATCAATCATACGGTGTTCATGTCGCAAAATTGGCGGGCATCCCCGCCCCCGTTATCACAAGATCAAAACAAGTTTTGGATATTTTGCAACAATCGGAAACATCAGGTGCGCTATCCCAATTGGCGGATGACCTGCCCCTCTTTTCAAGCGTTATCAAAGACACCGAAAAGACGGCTGAGAATGACACCCTTAATGAATTAAAGGCGATGATAGACGACCTTGACCCCGATGCCCTCACACCGCGTGATGCGCTTGATTGGGTTTATAAGGTTAAGAGTTTAAAGGATTAACTCATATCGTCATCACCTGAATTGCGAATAGCAATTCTAAGGTGATCCAGAGATTTACAATCAAGATTCTGGTTTCCCCTAGAATTTGATAAATCAAATTCGGGGAATGACGAAAAGATAATGAAGTGCTATTAATATCAAATGGATACGAAATTACATTTTTTAGCCAGCGATACGGATGAAGCCCAAGACGCGCTCAAGGGCTTATGCGATCATTATGGGCAACATGAAATAGAGGCATGCGATATTATTGTCCCCCTTGGCGGTGATGGATTTTTGTTGGAATGCCTTCATCAATATCATCATTTGAACAAGGCTTTTTACGGTGTGAATAAGGGATCAGAAGGGTTTTTGTTAAACCAATCCATTTCGGCACGCCTGTCCGAGCGTATTCCAAAATCACACGCGATTAAATTGCATGCCCTGAATATGACCGTCAAAACGGCGGATGGACAAACGCACGATTCCATTGCATTTAACGAAATCGCGCTATTCCGCCAAACGCGTCAAACCGCGCATATTGAAATTGTCATTGATGATAAAAAACGCCTCGACATGTTGGTGGCAGACGGCGTTATGGTTGCAACACCAGCGGGCAGCACGGCCTATAACTTATCCGCCCATGGCCCGATTATTCCATTAAATGCTCCGTTATTGGCCTTAACCCCGATCAGCCCGTACCGTCCGCGCCGTTGGAAAGGGGCCCTCCTCCCACAAGAAAGCACAATCACATTTAATGTTCTTGATCCCAAAAAACGCCCTGTGAATGTGTCAGGTGATTTTACTGAATTTCGTGATGTCATATCGGTTGAGGTACGTAAAAAAAATTCAGTGTCTGCGACATTATTATTCGACCCTGACGAGGCATTAGAAGAACGCATAATGCGTGAACAATTCACCGTTTAAACATGCTGTCACAAAATACAATATTCACA
This sequence comes from Alphaproteobacteria bacterium, assembly GCA_030427215.1. Lineage (GTDB taxonomy): Bacteria > Pseudomonadota > Alphaproteobacteria > Micavibrionales > UBA1664 > UBA1664. The sequence goes on from JAUHXB010000121.1 coordinate 3,216, forward strand.
GGGGTCGTTTATCACGCACGGCATACACCCTTTTTCCACGACTTTAAATATCATGTGTATTCCATGTGGATTGATTTGGACGATCTGGATCATTCCGCGTCCACCCCTCGGTTTTTTTCGTTTAACAAATGGAATTTATTATCACTGAATTTAAAAGATCACGGCCCTCGTGATGGATCAAAAATCCGTCCATGGATAGAGGCCGCGGCGATTGAAAAAAACATTGATATAAAGGGCGGTAAAATTTACATGCTGTGTTTTCCGCGTGTAATGGGATATGTGTTTAGCCCGCTTACCGTTTATTTTTGTTACAATAAAAATAATGAGTTAGTGGCGTTATTACATCAGGTTAAAAACACATTTGGCGGACAACATGGGTATTTATTGCCCGTTGAAAAGGCCGACACCATCAAACAATCCGTTGATAAGATATTTCATGTCTCCCCCTTTATTCAAATGGACAGCACGTATAATTTTAAAATTAAAGAACCATCGGACACAGGATTCAACGTCGCCATTCATCAAACAATCCCATCGGGAAAAATGTTGACGGCAACATGGACAGGCACCAAATCTCATGCTTTTAATACAAAGAATTTAATGAAAATATTCTGGTCTTTTCCACTTCAGAGCCTTAAGGTCATAATAACGATCCATTGGCAGGCATTAAAATTATGGACGAAAGGGGCAAAGTTCAGAACATCCCCGCCTTTACCCGACAAAGACGTCACATGAACCAAATTAAAAAATGTGACGTATATTATAAAAAAGAGGATTTGAACCCCCATGATGACAATCACAGAGGCGACAAGCAGACCAGTTGATTTTTTCATTAAGACCGAGGCTCAGCTTCGTTATTTTCTATTGAAACGCAAACGTGAAAAGTTACGGTATAAACCATCACGTGCGATGAAATTGTGCATTCGTTTTGCTCGGCAAATTCAAATTGGATCATTAGATTTAGTCATGCAGGATGGCACAAAATTAAGATTTCAGGGCAAACAAGATGGCCCACATGGCCTTGTCATTATCCACAATGACCGCGTTGCACGTAAATTATTAACCCGCGGAAAATTAGGGTTTTGCGAGGCCTATTTGGACGGGGATTGGACATCACCCGACATCGCGCAATTTTATGAAATGATTTTAAGAAACGAAGATGCGCTTCTTAGGATGATGCACGGCAAGCCATGGTTTCGAAAACTATCAAAATTCATTCATTCCTTTAACGCTAATTCTAAATCAGGATCAAAGAAAAACATTTATCGCCATTACGACATCGGCAACGATTTTTACAAAACATGGCTGGATGAGAGTATGACTTATTCATCTGCTCTCTTTCAAGAAACAGATGATTTAAAAACGGCTCAGGATCAAAAATACCAAGAAATGGTTGATCGTTTGGGCATAAAATCCAATCATCATGTATTGGAAATTGGGTGCGGTTGGGGCGGATTTGCCGAATATGCGGCCCGCACAACAGGGTGCAAAATGACATGTGTCACAATCTCACAAGCGCAATATGATTATGCGGTTGATCGCATTAAACGCGCGGGATTATCATCACAAGTTGAAATTCGGATGCAGGATTACCGCGATGTTACGGG
>JAUHXB010000122.1 GCA_030427215.1 Alphaproteobacteria bacterium
CGATAGAGCAGAGGCCGTAGTTATGACCGTATCATTGGCCAATGGTGACATTACCGATTCTATTTATGCGCAATGGTTGCGTGATAATTGTCAGGCAAAAAAATAATTATTTCGCTGGGATTTCTTTGAACCATTTTAACAATTCGGGTGTATCTTTTATGCTTAAATCAACATCGCCCATGTCGTTATCATTTATTGGGCGATCATGGTGTAGGTAAACCGTGTTCACATCCGTGTGTTGCTTTGCCATGGTTAAATTGGGTAAAGTGTCTTCGACGAACATCACCTCATTGGCGTTGCCGCCAATTTTATCAAGCGCCATTAAAATGCCGCGCGGACTATGCGCCTTATCCTCAAAATTATAATCTTCTGCGCCAAAGATAAAGTCAGGGTGAAAGAACTCTTTTAAACCGGTATGATCAAGAACACGATGCGCCCACTCACTTGTGGCCAAGGTCAAAATCACATGGTTGTGATTGCGCATTTCTTTCATTAATTGCGGTGTTTCCATACACGGTATAACCATATTATGGTCAATATGTTGAAACATTTCGACATGGGCCTTATTGGCATCAACGCCATAGTGTTTAACAAAATAATGATTGGAATCGCGATGTTCTTGCCAACCTTTTTCACAAAGATCGATCATTTCATTTAAGGGCAGTTCAACACCCTGTGAACTCATATATTTTGAAACGCCTGTATGCCATTCATTAATATGAAATTCACTAAATTTATAAAGGGTGTTATCCAAATCCCAGATAATTGTTTTAATTTTATCCTTCATATTCTATTCCAAAATAATGATGCCACTGGCGTCATCTTGGTAAAGTTGCCCTTGGGATTGATTTTGGATTTGATCAGGGATTGTTTGAATGAAATTTTTCATCGCCTGTGGATTTTGAATTTTGTTCATAATATTTTGCATCAGTAACGTAACCGTTTGATCCGCATTCACCGCGCCTTGTGCCTGAACCTTAAACGGCGTCGCAACGTCGGCCGCGTCACCCTCTAATTTATTCAACTCCGCCATGGCGGCCTGAACATTACCTTTATCAAGGGCGGTTTGGGCGCGGGCGATAATCGCCTGTTCCTCAATTCCCATGATCGGTTCACCATTTTTCTTCACGGATAGAATTTGTCCAATACGGCCCAAGATTTTATCTTGGATTGACACATCTTCACCGCGCAGGGCCGCACCAACAATTTCACCCGCTATCCCGCGAAATTCACTTGAGAGACCTTCAGGCGTCAACACACCACTTTCGGCATAAGGGGCAAGGCGTGCAATTGCCGAATTCAATTCAGGGTCTTCATTGCCAACCAACTCTTGTAAAACGGCCAAATCTTTGGCAAATGGTTCTGATCTGTTCAGGCTTTCCCGCATTTGTGTCATGGCCAATAACATGGCTGCCGCGCCCATGTCGCGCCCTGTCACATTGTTCATGGATTGCGCCAATTCAGCATTATTGTCCTTGGCTTGTTGTAAGGCCGAATCAAATTCACCCATGCGCGATTGTAATCCATCGATAATGAGGCGGAGGTCATTCATCGCCTGTGTATTGGCGCCTTGGCCTGTTTGTGTGTCTTGAGTGATTTGTTCAAAACGGGTCATCATTTGGCCAAGGTCGATTTCTTCACCAGATGCACGTAAGCGGCTTTCCAATCCTGTGACACGTTCGGACAATGATAAATCATTATTCAATATGATTTGTCCATCGGCGTTGCGCTCAACCCCAACCGCCGCGGCAATGTCGGTGACTTGATCGCTTAAACTGTTTAACCCATTTGTGATTGTGTTTTCGAAACTGTTAAATTCAGTGCGAAACCCATCAAGACGTGATTCTATAGCTTGTTGATCGGATGTCACATTTTGAACCTGTTTAATCTCATTCCCAAATAAGAAATAGCCTAACACCCCAACCACGGCGATAACAGATACGGTCGTGATAATTGATCGCGTCACAATCGATTGTTTTGTGTATGAAGCGGATGGAATAGTGTTTTCTGGTGTTTTTCTGGCCTGTTGTTTTGGTGCCAAAGGGGATACAGATGGGGTTGGTGTTTCGGGGCTTGTATCTGTCTTTTGATTATCATTATTCCCTTCGGGTAAGTCAAACCCTTCCAGTGAAATTTGATTTGTACGTGCGGCGTTTACAACATCATCAACACGGTCGGCCGGAATATGATCTCGTTTTTTCCACCCTTGAATTGTGGATACGGCCACATCCATTTTACGTGCCATGGGGCGCATGCCACCAAAACGATTAATCAATGTTTCAACGTCGTTTAAACCATCCGTATGTGTCATGTATGTGCCCTCATTTCCTTTGTTATCAATAATTTTATCGTATTATAATTGGGATGCGTACATATCACAAGTTTTTTCATGGAAACACCATTAAGCACATCTGCGATTTTTTGAGACAGACATATGATGGATTTATCACTCATATCGAACTCACGAATAATGTTGGCGGCCTTCACCGAAAACACGGCAACATGTGTGACACCATTATCGATCTTAAAATCAGGGTTGGGTGATGTTTCATAAATAGGCCAAGGCGTACAGTTATTTGGAATATCCGTTGGCTCTTTTGCACAGGGATAGAGGATATTTTTGTAGGGCGATAAATCTAAATCCTGAATATTGCCTCGCCCTGTTTGCACAACATCAAGCCCCTTTAAACGGCTTATATCCCCGGTTTTCGATCCAACACATATTGTGGGTAAATCAGGCAATTCATCAATAACCACATGGCGCGAGGTGATAAGCATCGCGTCAAAATCACCATTTGGTTGTTTGGAATTTAATTTTTGAACGCAAAGGGCGGGATTTGTGATTGCAATATCATGCCCTAAATCTTCCACAATCTCATCTGCGCGGGGACGCGTACAGGTGATGAGAATTTTAACCATGAACCTGTAAATATTGTTTTGGTGTCTTGGACTTGATCGCCTGCCCAACACGAAGGCCAAGTGCGTGCGCATCGGCATCTGTTTTAACAATCACCGTTTCTTCGGATGAATATAAATTTGCACCATCTAATGATGCAACAAGTCCACGAAGACGCATTGTATGATCATCAATCCATTGTCCGTATGATCCAATGGGTGTCCGACATGATCCATCCAAAACGGTTAGGAGTGCGCGTTCAGCCGTTGCAATCATTCCTGTTTTTTCATGATGGATTGTATCCAATATGGTGGATGTTTGCGTATCATCATCACGAATTTCTAATCCGATAATGCCCTGACATACCGCAGGCAACATTGATTCCGGTTCGATATAAGATGCAATATGATCGTCCAATCCCATACGTTGAAGCCCTGCCGCGGCCAATATGGTTGCGTCCACCTGGCCTTCCGCCAATTTACGAAGGCGTGTATCAACATTGCCACGCAAGGGAACAATTTTAAGGTCAGGACGACGCGATAGCATTATTGCCTGCCTTCGCATGGATGATGTTCCTACAATCGCGCCTTCTGGCAATTCATCAATTGATGTTGCCTTTTGGCAAATAAAAGCATCACGAGGATCTTCACGGTCCATCACGTGATTGAGGCACAGACCACGGGGTAAAAATGTTGGGACATCTTTTACTGAATGAACCCCAATATCAATGCGCTCATCTAAAATCGCGGCTTCGATTTCTTTGATGAATAACCCTTTTCCACCTTGGGCTTCGGACAGTAAAACCTCACCATGCGATGGTTTCCAATCGCCAGATGTTTCAATCACAACAATTTCAATTGCGAGGTTTGGATTTTTTAATTTGATCGCATCAACGACCTTTTGTGACTGTATCAGAGCAAGCTTACTGCCCCTTGTTCCAATTTTTAACATGTATAATTCTATTTTCTTTTTTTCTTATCCTTTGATAGAACTCTTGATAGAAAAAGAAAAGGATAAAATACAAATATTATGCTTGTTTTAGGGATAGAAAGCTCTTGTGATGAGACCGCTGCGTCGGTTGTAAGGCGCGATAAAACAATTTTATCCAATATCGTATCATCACAAATTAATGACCATAAAAAATTTGGTGGTGTTGTACCCGAAATTGCGGCGCGTGCCCATATGACACAAATTGAGTATATTGTTCAAAAATCGTTGGATGATGCCAATATGACCTTGAATGATATTGATGGTATTGCCGCAACATGTGGCCCTGGGCTAATTGGTGGTGTCATTGTGGGCATGATGGCGGGAAAGACAATGGCATGTATGATGGGCAAGCCCTTTATTGGCGTGAACCATTTGGAAGGGCATATTTTATCCCCACGATTAACCGATAACATCGAATTTCCTTATTTGGTTTTATTGGTATCGGGGGCGCATACGCAAATTTTAATTGCACATGATTTGGGCAATTACGAATTATTGGGAACAACATTGGATGATGCAGTTGGGGAATGTTTCGACAAAGTCGGGCGTATGTTGGGATTGCCCTTCCCAGGCGGGAAATTTGTTGCCCAATTGGCGGCCCAATGCCCAGATCGACAAGTGGAAAAAAATATATATGATCTGCCTCGTCCACTAAAAGGGCGAGCGGGGTGTGATTTTTCATTTTCGGGGCTAAAGACGGCCGTGTTGAGACATGTAACCGAGGATATGAGTGAAGCAGATAAAATTAATTTAGCCTCGGCGATGGAAGATGCCGTTGCCGACGTTATGGTCGATCGCATCAAACACGCCATTGAAATATTTAAAACACGATATCCAAATATTAAACAGGCCCATTGCGTTTCTGGTGGTGGGGTTGCCGCCAATATTACAATTCGTGATAGGCTCGTTCAATTT
>JAUHXB010000123.1 GCA_030427215.1 Alphaproteobacteria bacterium
CAGGAATTATTTTATCCAAAGCAACTTCGTGAGCGATCGCTTTTCCGCCAGCCTCAATAGCAGCTTCATTCAACGGCTTTGTTTCCCAGTCTTTAACGCCATAAAAAAAGCTTGGTGGTAAAGAATCTCTTTGGCCTGTTCTTTCATTTTCCAGAGACAGAATATGGTGCAAACGATGCCTCAAATAATCTTTTTCAAGATGAACAGAATTGATAAATTCTTTGGTTTTAATGTTAGATGATAATTTTCTTGTTCTTTCTAAAATTCTAGCCGCTTGTATCCACTCTACATTGGAATTATTACAATCGCGTAAAATGCTTAAAGCTTCATCATAAGCTTGCCTTACTCGTAGAAAGATAGTTTCGTCATGAGAAAATTGGGCATTTCTTCTATAAGTTAGATACGCAACAACAACTCCTAAGGTTGTAAAAATCTCAAATAATAACGACCATGCACTCTTATCTATTATAACCAAATAATCACCTAAGATAATAATTATTAAAATTGAAACTGCTGTTGCTAAAAAAAAATTTGTAATCATGATTTATTGTTATCTATAAGGAGCAATTTTAACAATAAAAAAAAGGGACTAAAACTTAGTCCCTTTTTAATTAGAAAATTATGCGGCTTCTTCTTTTGCCTCGATCAATTCAAAATTATTTTGAATTTCGCGATGTTGTCTTTGTAAAATTTCTAATACGGCTTGGTCAGATTTAAAGCACTCAATCGTGTCTTTATACTCACCCAAAAGATTACCTTCGCCATAATGAATGGATTCAAGTAAATCTTCATCGTCGGCATCGATTTTTGTTTTTAGGTCGATATAAATTCTGTGCGCTTTGGCAAGAATTGATCCGTCTGTGTCCAAATCTTCGCCATGTTGTGCAAAAATTTCTCTAATTTCATTTGCAAATTTTTGGCGGGTTAAGGCGAAATCTTTGAATAATTGTTCATGGCGTGATTGTTGCGCATGGTCAATACATTGCTGATAACCATCATAGCTGTCGATTAGCCTTGTTAATAATTTTTGTAATTGGTCTTTTTGTTTATCTTGAAACATTTTTGCCTCCTTCAATGCTGTTATTTAAATAACGATTAAGGTGGGTGAATGGTTCAAAAAAGTTTTTAACCACGAAATCACGAAGGTTTTTATTTCTGTCATCCCGAGCGAAGCCAAGAGATCTGAAATTGTAAAAAATTTACGCCGTTATGATTCAAAAATATTGACAAAATAGGATAATTATCCTATAATTTATTTATTAAAGACTACAGATCCGTCATTGCGAGGAACGATAGTGACAAAGCAATCCATACAATTTATGTTTTTACCACAAAGGTCACTAAGAACACTAAGGTGCTAAAAAGATAGTTATTAAAAAACTTAGTGATCTTAGTGTGCTTAGTGGTTCAAAAAAACGCGAAAAGTAAGTCAACTTGATCAAGATGAATAAAATCAATAACTTATTTTGATAAAAGCGACTTAATTAAACTTAAATAAATCGCTTTTACTGCCTGATATATAAATTTGATAATTCACGGCTAATGGATTGAAAAGCCTCGACCAAATCATCCTTTGATGGGGCATCATAATATTTGGTTTCATCGGTGGCACAGGCGCGATAATAATCCTTGGTCGTATTATTAATCGAACTGGTGAATGTGATGGTGTAAATGATAATTCCATCGCGTTTCATCGATTCGCAGACTTCTTCGAATTTTTCATTTTCCTGTGCCGTTCGGATGGAATGCGAATTGGTCGCACCATAGGCGGAGTAATAAGGGTGCATGGTATTTTGCCCGTCGGTCATCATAATGACCGCTTTGCGCCATTCTTGATCGTTATAGTCCGCGCCTTCTTCAAACGGAAATTCGGGGGATATTAATCGCCATCCCCAAACCATGCCGTAATTGCCAAGCGTGTGCCCGCGTGCATTCATTGTATCAATGCGGTCAATCAAATATGTTTGATTGCTGGTTAATGGCGTAACATAGGATGTGGGGCAAACAGTGTTAGGGCGTTGCCAATTATTGTGGCATCCGTAATCGTAATTATCATCCTCGTCACGGCAATATCGATACATCTCCCACGGGCCTTCCCAATCGGTTGTGTCGGTTGGTTCGTCCTCAATCACGCATCCCAGCCACCTGCTGTTTGAGCTGTAATTGGTTGTATAAAGGATGTTATGAGGATTATTCACGAACGGTGTTCCATCGCCATATTGCGTGCCGTCCGGGTTTTCGCCCAATCCATACCGCCCAATATTCACCGATGTTGAATAGGGGACAAGCCCGATTTTAATCACATTCGGATCAGGCGCACGATTAAACATGATATTCACGAAATCTTTTGCCGCCGTTCGCAATGTTGCGATATTGTTATTGGAACTCATTGATCCCGTATTATCCATCACCAAAACGGTTTCAATGCCTCGCAATTCCTTTTGAACAATGGTTTCAACATAGACATCGATATAATCTTTGCCAAAAATCGTCATGAAATAATTAAGGCTTCGCGCCTCGGCTTCAATTTTAATACTATCATCTGTGGGAAACAAATCTGTGCGGATCAAATCGGCAAAACGGTTATCTTCGAAATTTTTACCGACAAAGGCATCCATTTTATCTTCCAATTGTGCATTGGTTCCACTAGATCCCGCAACGGCCAAGGCCGCGGCATCGACCGATTGGGCAAGACGTTTTTTAACCAGATAGGCACGTGACATATCAATCGCCATGCCTGTCACTGCCATTAACATAGGGATAACAATAGCAAAGGCGGTAATGGTGACGCCCTTTTCGTTTCTAATTAAATTTCTTAAACTCATCTAATTCTCCTCATATCTGACGAGTGAATTTTTACGCCCGCGCATGAATGATGTTTCTTCCATTTCAATATCACCAACCAAGGGGCCGCTGAAAAACGGTCGATAGGTGTAAATGGTGCTTACCGCAATCACGCCCTCGCCATTGATACCTAAACCGTCGGCACGGGCGGGTAGGTTTGGGTTTTCCGCCATCTGGCGCGTGGTACGCCAAACCTGTTCAGGGTCATCATCGTCATCAAATTTTATCCCTATAATATCCATCCCCAATAATGTTCGGTCATACGGGTCAATCACCAATTGCGCCGCGCCCCACGCATCGTCAATATCACTGTCATTAACCATCACCTTGCGCGTGATTAAATCGCCCGCCATGTGCGCGGCGGCCGTGACCTTTTGATTGATAATAATCGCCTGCCCAATATCATAAAGACCGAGCAAAAGAACAAACATCATTGGTAAGATGATGGCACTTTCAATTGTTGCCAGCCCGCGTGTATCCCGAATATATGTGTTTAAACATTTAAAAATCATAAGGCTCGTTCTGAATAATAGCGGTGGACATTAATAATTTTGTATTGTCATGACGGTCAGCCAATAAAGGCCCTGCAAAGGGGGTGAACAGCGGATAGCGGTATGTTACACGCGCAATCACCAATGAATTTTCATTCCCCGCATCAAACCCACCTGGGATAAGATCACCATTCGGATCAAAGGTTGGTTCAACCAACATCATATTCCCTGCAATGCCTCCAAATCCTTGCGCTTCATCAATTTTAATAACCTCATATACCAAATCATCACAATCGATCAGTAGATCAACCTTTTCGCATAATTTATTTTCAAACGCGCCTTGAGGATCACCTGAATTTTGCGCTTGGCCTGTGCGAATTAATCGCGCAGCATCGTCCGTTGCACCTTGTAATAATGTGCCTGCGGTGGACATCATCCCCACCTCAACCATGCCCACCATTAAAAAGGCAAATGGAATGGCAAAGAATGAAAATTCGACGGCGGTGACACCGTCATCCTTTTTCAGAAATGATTTGAATACTCTACCCACTATCAAAAACTCCCTATAAACTAGTATAAGGCGGCTTTCATAAAAAGATTTTAAGAATGCCGAACGGTTATCATAAAGTTATTTAACATTTATGATAATTTCGAAGGGCTTTGCATTTTAGAACCGTCATTATAGTATGGTTTTTATGACTGCTGAACTGCCCCTGACAAACACACCTGAATTTTCGGTTTCTGATATCTCGAATGCTTTAAAAAAAACAGTAGAGGGCGCATTTTCGCATGTTCGCGTTCGCGGCGAATTATCCCGCGTGACAATCGCAAAATCGGGACATTTATACAGTGATCTTAAAGATGACAAGGCCGTTTTAAATATTGTGTGTTGGAAAGGGACAGTCCAAAAATTACCTATTCACCCTGAGGAAGGCATGGAGGTTATTTGTACAGGGCGACTAACCACTTTCCCCGGATCATCACGATATCAGATGGTCATTGAATCAATGGAATTGGCGGGTGAAGGCGCTCTCCTAAAATTACTTGAGGAGCGGAAAAGACGCCTTGGCGAAGAAGGATTATTTGACGCGGATCGTAAAAAACCCCTGCCATTTTTACCCAAAACAATCGGCGTTGTGACGTCGCCAACAGGCGCGGTTATCCGTGATATTATCCACCGCATTCAGGATCGATTTCCATGCCATATTATAGTGTGGCCGGTACAGGTTCAAGGCAAAGGCGCAGAAAGCCAAATCACGCGTGGAATTCAAGGGTTCAACAAGGTGCAAAGTGATAATCGTCCAGACATTATCATTGTGGCGCGGGGCGGTGGATCTTTAGAAGACCTTATGGCCTTTAACGAAGAATCGGTTGTGCGGGCCGTTGCCGCGTCTGATATTCCGGTCATATCCGCGGTGGGACATGAAACCGATACAACCTTAATCGATTATGTATCCGATCAACGT
>JAUHXB010000124.1 GCA_030427215.1 Alphaproteobacteria bacterium
GACGGTTTTTTAATTTCAACAATCCATGATTAATACAAAAGCGAGCAAAGGATTTCATAGGAAACCCCATCATATCATTCGCACTCATCGACCATATTGCGGCCCCCATGGGAATAAGATGATTATGAATAAAATAACGATTATAGTTATTATCTATCAAATACTGCTCTAATGTTTGATCGTCATTCATGCGGGAATAATCTTTTGGCACCTGCTTGTAAAATCGAACCAAATCAAAAATCATTTTATAAAATGAGGGTTTGAACAGATTTGATTTTTGGGCAAACAGGCCATCACTGGAATATTCTAGCGCCCCTTGATTTGCGGAAATTCCGAATCCCATATTGGATTTGATGAATGGTACATTTTCACGTTGGAATAATTCCAACATATTGGGATAGGTCCATTCATTAAACACGATAAATCCGGTGTCAACATCGGCGTGATTGTCGCCTGAAACAGTGTTTGCGTGCCCACCCAAACGGCTATCCGCCTCAAACAGCCTAAAGTCAATATTATGATGATTAAGAAGCCATGCCGCGCCGAGGCCAGTGATGCCAGATCCTATGATTGCAATTGTCATGGGTCTTTAAATAAACTCTGAGGATAAAAAAGCAATGGTTTATGATGTTATATTGCTAATCACATCTTCTAATTTGCCAAGTAATTCGTGCTTTTTAAATGGTTTGGCCAAATAATCATCCATACCGGCCTCAATACATTTTTCGCGGTCACCCTGCATCGCATTGGCTGTCAGAGCAACGATTGTTGTTGCGGGGAGATTTTGAGCGCTTTCATATTGCCGAATGGCTTCTGTTGCTTCCCACCCATCCATTTTAGGCATTTGACAATCCATCAGGATCAATGATGGTTGTAAATTTTTATACGCCTCTAATGCTTCTAAGCCGTCACGACATAAGGTGACATTATATCCAGCTTGAATAAGCATTTGCGATGTGATGAGAATATTTGTTTCGTTATCTTCGACTAACATAATTTGATTATTTGATTGTGAAACATAAGACGTTTTTTTCTTTATAAAGGCCTCTTTCGGGGGTTTTGAAATGGGCATAGGAATTGAAAACCAGAATGTTGATCCAATATTCTTCTGACTATGAACGCCTATTGTTCCATTCATCATCTCAATAAGTTTCTTACAAATTGTTAGGCCAAGGCCTGTTCCACCATATTTTCGTGTGGTCGTACTGTCGGCCTGTGAGAAACTTTCAAATATACGTTCTTGTCGGTCTTTGGGGATTCCAATCCCTGTATCAGTAACGCTTATACAGATTTGTTTCATATCAGCATCATTTTGAATATCTTCATCCAATGTAATTTTGATTGATCCTTTATCTGTAAATTTGATGGCGTTACTAACCAGATTAATGATGACTTGTTTGATGCGTACGGGGTCACCCACAACATACAAATCATGTTTCAAATTGTTGGTAAAAAACAGGGGTAGCCCTTTTTGTCCAACATTCACCTGCAACATATCGATAACATCTTGAATATGTTGTGTGATGTTAAATGGAATTTTTTCCATCTTTAATTTCTCAGCCTCGATTTTAGAGAAATCAAGAATATCATTAATCAATTCAAACAATGTTTCCGCTGATTTTTCAATAATATGAACATATTCACGTTGCCGACCTGTTAATTTAGTATCTGCTAATAAATCGGTTGTTCCCATGATACCGTTGATGGGGGTTCTGATTTCGTGGCTCATCATAGCCAAAAAAGATGATTTTTGTGCGTTTGCTTTATCGGCTTCTTGGCGGGCTTGTTCCAAAGCTTCGCTATTTTTACCCATACCAATAATCATTTCGTTGAAAGATTCCGCAAGCAAGCCTAACTCATCATCAGAAAACTTTTTTGCACGGAGTGTATAATCTTGCTTTTGTGCCAGTGTCGCGGCCAGTGCTGAGAGATGATAAATGGGCTTTGAAATGAAAATTTGCAGCTTTTGTGCTAAAATATAGGCAATAAAACCACCAAGAAAAGTAATGATAATCGTAATAACGATTTCCCACTTATAGTAATTCCAATTCAAGTTGCTGTAATGCTGGCTATCTGAAATATAATTGGCAATAATTCCAATTGCATTCGACAAAATTAATGAAATGACCGTAATACCAATGATAACTGTTAAAAGTTTTGCTTTTATTGATTTTTGACCAGAAATAAAACGAGATATCATATTCTAAAGTCTATGTTATTCTTTTAATAAAACCAGACGATTATTTATGCATGTTTCGAAAAATTGTAATATTCAAACGCCTGTTGATCCAAATCCGCCTGCACCTCGATCTGTTTTATCCAAATCGTCAACAACTTCCCATATGATGTGTTCATGTTTGGCAATAACCATTTGGGCGATACGCATGCCGCGTTCAATCGTAAATGTTTCTGTCCCCAAATTGGCTAAAATAACCTTCACCTCACCGCGATAATCGGCATCAACCGTTCCGGGTGAATTCAATACGGTGATACCGTTTTTTAATGCAAGGCCAGAGCGAGGGCGAATTTGCGCCTCAAAACCTTTCGGTAAAGCCAAAGATAAGCCCGTCGGAATAAGGGTTCGCATGCCTGGGTCCAAATCAAAGGCCTCTTCTAACGCGGCGGTTAAATCCATTCCCGCGGATTGGTCGGTTTCATAGGCGGGAACCTTCATCCCTACGGCGTGATCTAAAACTTTTAATTCAACGGCAACATTACTCATGCAACTTTATCCTCTGCTTTGACATTCATTGCACGGATTATATGGGATACAAGTAATTGAGCAACATCCGATTTTGAAATGTTATCATGAGAGACTTCATCATTGTCCGTGATGAAGGTGACTGATGTATTATCCGATCCAAAGACAGGGTTAATATCACCACCAACAGCATTCGCGATAATGAGATCACAGTGTTTGGATTGCAATTTGGTGCGGGCATTCGCAATGACATTGTCTGTTTCCGCGGCAAACCCGACAACTATTTGAGGGCGGGTTTTGTGGGTTGCAATTGTATGCAGAATATCTGGATTATCAGACAACTGAATATCTAAATCACCGTTTTTCTTTTTTTGTTTTGAAGCGTGTTTTTGAACACCATAATCGGCGACAGCCGCGGCACAAACGGCAATATCCGTTGGTATAGATTGCTCAACGGCTTGCATCATATCCTTTGCCATTTCAATGGATACAACATTCATCCCCTGTGGCGGAGGTAAATGCGTTGGGCCTGAAATTAACGTCACATCTGCACCTGCGTCACTCAACGATTGTGCAATGGCATATCCTTGTTTACCACTTGATCGATTGCCGATAAAACGCACTGGGTCAATTGGTTCATATGTGGGGCCAGCGGTTACAAGGGCCTTATAACCACGCAAGAGCTTATCATTATTAAAAAACTGATCGATATGATTTAAAATCTTTGAAAATTCAGCCATGCGCCCTTGACCTGTCTCGCCACAGGCCATTTCACCATGATCAGGGTCTATGATAGATAGTCCACGTTTTTGAAGTGTTTGAATATTGTCCTGTGTTGCAGGGTTATTCCACATATGGGGATTCATTGCAGGTGCGATCATGATTGGTTTATCAGTTGCCAATAAACATGTTGAGGCTAAATCATCGGCTATGCCATGCGCCATTTTTGCCATGATATTTGCCGTTGCGGGGGCAATGACGATTAAATCAGGCTTGCGGGCCAGTGTTATATGCCCCATTTCCGTTTCATCAGTGAGATCCCATAAATCGATATAGCATTTATCACCAGATAGCGCAGAAACGGATAGGGGAGTAATAAATTCGGCCCCCGCCTTTGTCAGAATTGTCTGGACATGTGCGCCAGAGCGTTTTAATTCCCTGATCATATCTAATGATTTATAGGCGGCGATGCCGCCGCTGATAATCAAAAGAATATTTTTGTTTTGTAAATTCATGATTGGATCACTTTAAAAACAAAACCCCGCACAATGCAAGCGCGGGGTTTTAAAATCAAATTTTATTTATAATGATTAATAGCTAGATGTTGCGTCATCCATTTCGTCTGCCGCCTCATCTGTCGCTTCATTCATTGTATCCATAGAGTCGTCCATCATTTCTTCTGCATCACCAGCGGCAGGGGCAAGAGCATCAGATGTTGCGTCATAAGCATCATTCGCCATTTCTTTTGTCGCTTCCATGGCATCTTGGGCTGCTTCTTTTGTCATTTCATATGTTTCGGCCGTCGCCTCGATTGTTGTGTCTGTTGCATCAGAAATTGCCTCAGTCGTTGCATTATAAGCATCGCTCGTCATATCAGAAGCCTTGTCCATCATTGTTGGCTCTTCTGTCATATTATCTGCCATGTCATCTGTCGCTTCAGTTGTGTCTTCTGCTTCTTCTGCCATTGCTTCGTTAACACCGTTTGCTTGTTCTTGCGTTTCCTCGGCGAATTCTTCCAATGTGTTTTCCATTTCAGTGGCTGATTCTTCAACTGTTTCTTCAGCAACAATGATTGATTCATCTGTGACTTCTTCTGCATCACCTGCTGCAGGCTGAATATCTGCCAATGCTTCAGGATCTTCGAAGGCTGCAACGGAACCATTTGCGCTTGTGAAATCAGTATTGAAAGATTGCTCATCCGTATTCTGCAATGCGTCTTCTAATGATTCTTGGTAATCACCAGCAGCGGGTTGAATATCGGCTGCTTCTTCCGCTGTCATTGGTGGAATAGCGATTGTCACCTCATCCAAATAGGCTTCAACTTCTGTTGTTGGTTGTTCGGCACCCGCAAACCAGTTTTGAACAGATTGAGT
>JAUHXB010000125.1 GCA_030427215.1 Alphaproteobacteria bacterium
GTGTCAGCAATTGGCGCGGAAACTTCACCTAATGCATATCCAAAAAATTTCAAATTTCGTGCGGCGGTGATCGATGAATCCAGTTGGCGGAGCGATCCCGCCGCCGCATTCCGCGGATTGGCAAAACTCTTTGCCCCTTTTGATTCCTGTTCCGCGTTTAATGTTTCGAATGATGCGGTGGGCATATACACTTCCCCTCGAACCTCAAAAATATCAGGTGCATCGGCGGGTAAGTCATGCGGGATGTTATCAAGAGTTTTGATATTCAATGTAATGTCCTCGCCAACCGCCCCATCACCGCGCGTTGCGGCGCTTACCATCTTTCGGTTTTCATATCGAATTGAACAAGACGACCCATCAATTTTTTGTTCGGCAAATATATCAATCGGATCGGTTGTATTTAAAAACCGTTGAACCCTTTCGATAAAATCATTCACATCGCCTTCGCTAAAGGCATTTCCCAACGACAACATGGGCATGGCATGGGTAATTTTTGAAAACCCATCTTTGATCACACCGCCAACTTTTTGAGATAAATTATCCGCACGGTGAAGATCAGGGTATTTCGCCTCTATCGCATTTAATTCATTGCGAAGCGCGTCATAGTCCGCATCCGAAATTTCGGGGGAATCTTCACCGTGATATAACGTATCATGGCGGTGAATTTCTTTATCCAACCACGCATGCCGCACCCGCGCATCCTCGTATTCCGTATCAAATAATTCCATGGATAGAATTTAAACCACACAGTTGCAGAGGTCACGAATAGTTTTCAAAAAAATTAAATAGTATTTCGCCTATGTTGTTTTCGATCTAAAACAGCGTGTGATGCGACTTGCTTTACTTCTCTAAATCTTTTTTCTGTTAGAACATTTTCGTCATTCATGACATGTTGTATGATACGTGTTAAGAAAGACGATGAGGCCTTGCCTTCAATATATTGATCAGGCATTGCTTCAATACTTTTGACCGTTCCGACAACACCCAAACCAGATGTAAATGTACCAAATGTTGAAATCATAATAACTGGATTTGATTTACAAAAATCGTAACGTGCTTGTGTTCCCTGAACCGCGTCTTGAATTGCCAAGGAATAAGCACGATCCTCGCGCATATCCATCACCAGGATTTTAGGATCATCTCTCAAATCAATTAATATTTTTACAAGTTCATCGATTGTTTGTGCACGTGTGACGTGTTCCGCAATTGCCTCAAACCCATCAGCAATCATGTCACTTGCAACATTATGCTCTGCGAAATAAATTATTTTTTTCATTTTTTAAATACTCCAATATGTTCAGCTCACAAAAACAATATAGAAAATATTAAAATATGTCAAAATTATTTTTTACTTGTTGCAATTGCAACATAATCACTCACAGATAAATTTTCCGCGCGCAAGGTTTCATCAATACCCAGCGTTTTTAAAATATCCAAATGAGGTTTAAGCGTTTGGCGGATCATCTTGCGTCGTTGACCAAATGCCATTTCGGTTATTTTTTCAATTGTTGCAAAATCAATGTCATCATCTCGTTTTTTCGGGATGAGTTGAATAATGGATGATGTCACCTTTGGCGGTGGAACAAAGGCCGATGGCGGGACATCAAAACAAACCCGTGCATCGCACAACCATTGAACTAAAACCGATAGCCGGCCATAAAGTTTATCACCATGGACGGCACTCATCCGTTGCGCCACTTCTTTTTGAACCATAATTGTAATGGATTGATAGGCCTGATCGCCAGAGCCATGAATATCTTTCAGCCACTGAACAATCAAGGGCGTTGCAATGTTATAAGGCAGGTTGGCAATAATTTTACGGTTACCATCCGCGCCATAATTCAACAGATTATCCTTAAGCGCATCACCGTGAATAAGCGTCATAGCGCTACCAGCGGCATCATTCAGTGATTGTAGCGCCTTCACCGCGCGTTCATCAAATTCAATGGCGGTGAGCGATTGCCCCCCTTCCAATAAAATGCCACGGGTTAGGCCGCCGGGGCCAGGGCCAATTTCAATGATGTGATCATTGGGTTGGATATCGGCCTGACGTGCAATTTTACGGGTGAGGTTCAGGTCGCATAAGAAATTTTGCCCTAATGCCTTTGTCGCACGTAAATCGTTATCTCTTATGATATCTTTTAAAGATGGAAGATTAGAGACGGCGTTCAATATAAGCCTCAGAGATTAAATCCCGTAAATACCGTTTTTGTAAAATATCAATGCGTTGCATACCCATGCGCTCTTCAACTTGACGTTCAACGTTGGCCAACCCTTGCCCACCTTCGCGACCGCATAGCATTGGGATTTGAACGACAGTATCATTTTCAATTATTTGCCCAACATCACCGATGTCGGACGATATAACGGCCGCGACAATATTTACAGGGATTTGCGACGACACATCATCCAATTCTTGCAATGATGCCGACTCTAACTTGGCAACGCGTTTATTAATATCCAAACATCCCTTAACATCACGAACAAAAAGATCGATTTCATTTTGGATTTGTTGACGATCATTGTCATTAACAGGCATTGTAAAATTAGCGATTTTTATTCTCAAACGCTCTTGAGAATTTGCCCCTCCCAAATCAATTTTACGTTTATCGCGCAAAAGTAAAATTGTGTAACCATCATTGGTTTTTACCGGTGGGCTTAGGCTATTTTTTGGCATGTTGATTAGGGCCTGAGCGATATCAACATCCAATTGATCCGGTGTTATCCATCCAATCACACCACCCGCCGCGGCGGTTGTATTTTGAGAAAATTGCCGTGCCGCAGCAGGGAATTTTCGGGGGTCGGCCTTTAACTGTTTATATAAATCATTGGCGGCATTGCGGACATCGGCCTCGGGCGCATTATCACCAACGGGGAAGAAAATTTCAGCAACAAAATATTCCTCCTGACCTTCTCTGGCTTTTAATCGGTTCATTTCGGATTCAATGTCTGATCCTGATAAAACCACCCGTGGGCGAATATCGGCCTGTATCACCTTTCCCCAGGCCAATTGTGATTCAATCTGATCATACAATGTTGCAACATTCACCTTTTGTTGTTTTAAAATGGACTTGAACTGGCCCGTATCCATATTATTTTGTTGCGCTAATCGGTCAAAACCTTGCTGGATTTCTTCATCAGAAATTGGAAGGTTTAACTCTTGTGATTTTTGCAATTGGATATGTTCAGTGATTAATCCAGTCAGAACTTGTGGCAATAATCGTTCTTTAAATTCTTTTGTATTGGGCATACGCGATGATTGAATAATCAAATTCATGCGATCATATAAATCGGAATATGTGATCACATCACTGTTCACAACCGCGGCGATGGAATCGGATTGTTGAGCCGATGCCGGTGAAAGCATGAGTAGAGCGCACATAAAAAGCAAAAATCTCATTTTTGAAAACGCCCCAAATATGACGGTAAAATTGTATCCATGTTTGTTTTATTAACATCCAAATCTGACAATGTTTTGGCATGATCACTCACAACATTGTCGGTCTTTAACGATTCAACCTGATCCATTGTTAATGGTGGATTTGGCAAAACACTCATAAAAAATGCCTGAATTTTTGCTAGGCTAAATGGCAACGGTATCAAATATGGGTTTTGCCCTGTATGGCTTTTCATTTTTTGAAGCAGTTGTTTAAACGATAAAACCTCTGGCCCGCCTAATTCATAAACACCATGAGCATTTAATTTCATGGCATTGGCAACCGCATCAGAAACATCGCCAACATAAACAGGTTGGAATAATGTTTTACCACCACCAATTAATGGCAGAGCAGGCAAAATTTGCGCCATTCCGGCAAACATATTGAAAAAAGAATCCTTTGGTCCAAAGACAATTGATGGCCGCAATATCGTGGCCTTATCAAAAAATCTCATAATTTGTTTTTCACCTGCCAGCTTACTTTTCGCGTAATCAGATTGTGATTTGTCGCACGAAAGAGCGCTGATATGAATAAACTGATCGACATCTTGCTTGGCACAGGCTTTTGCCAGGTCCTCTGGTAAATAACAATGCGTTCGCATAAAAGAACGATGTCCCTTTTCAAGCAATATCCCTATGCAATTAATAACAACCGATGCCCCGTCAATCGCTTGTTCCATGCCCTTTTGGGTCATGTCGCACGGATAGGGAATGATTTGACCAACATTGCCGTTAAATTTAACGGTTTCCGCCTTTTTAGGGTGTTTTTCAGCCAAACGGATTTGGTAACCCTTTTTTGCCAACACACGTACAATGTCAGCCCCAATAAAGCCTGTACCACCAAATATCGTTACAATTTTATTTTTCATGAATTATAGTTTAGATAGAGTTTATCGTAAGGACAAGCCTTAACGATGGGCAAAAATATCATCCTCGCCCCATCCACCAAGATCCAATTCCCCGCGATAGGGAAGAAAATCAAAACAGGCTTGCGCCAAATGCATGCGCCCTTCACGATTAAGCATTTCTGATAACTTATTTTTTAATGCATGCAGGTGATAAACATCACTGGCGGCATAGTCTTGTTGGGCCTTGGACAATTCAGGGGCCGCCCAGTCGGATGATTGTTGTTTTTTATCCATCTCCGCGCCAATCAACTCTCTCGTTAAATCCTTTAATCCATGACGATCTGTATAAGTCCTAACCAGTTTTGAAGCAATTTTCGTACAAAAAATGGGGGCGACATCAACATTCAGATATTTCTTCAAAATCGCCACGTCAAAGCGTGCAAAATGGAAAATTTTTGTCACATTC
>JAUHXB010000126.1 GCA_030427215.1 Alphaproteobacteria bacterium
ACGCCAGAAGAGCCAGTGCCAGATGTTTGTGCGTCTGTAGAGGTTCCTGTTTGTCCAGCAAACTCAACAATTTCAATGTTTGAAGACAATAATGGATGTGCTACAGCACGATGCACGTGTGAAGTTTCAACATCACAAGAAACACGAGATCGTGAAGAGGAGTGTGACGAAGGTTTTGAAGGAAATATTTTTATAATCGAAGAACGCGATGTCACAACCAATGAAAGCTGTTCCATAACTTATGATGAATGGACAGAAACATCAAGAGATGACAGTCAGTGTGTTCCTGAGACTTTAGAGTGTGATCCCTCCTCTGACGGCGGAACGCATACAACAACCGAAGAATGTCCAAATGATTCATCAAAATTCATCACAATCACCGAGCAATGCTCTGGAACAGCTGATAACTTTGTTGAAATATCTCGTGATGAGAGCCAGTGTGACATTGTAGAATGTAACCCTTCTTCTGACGAAGGAACGCGAACAACAACCGAAGAATGTCCTAACGATTCATCAAAATTCATCACTATTACAGAACAGTGTTCAGGAACGGCTGATAACTTTGTTGAAATATCTCGTGATGAGAGCCAGTGTGGACCATGTCCATCTCCAGAGCCAATAATATGCGGAGAAAACGAAACAATGATACAGCAGGGTGAAGGATGTGATATAACCTACGCCTGCATTCCCGAAGTTCTAGAATGTGACCCTTCCTCTGATGCAGGAACGCGAACAACAACCGAGGAATGCCCTAACGATTCATCAAAATCCATCACTATTACAGAACAATGCTCTGGAACAGTCGATAACTTTGTTGAAATATCTCGTGATGAGAGCCAGTGTGACATTGTAGAATGTAATCCTTCTTCTGACGAAGGAACGCGAACAATAACCGAAGAATGTCCTAACGATTCATCGAAATTCATCACTATCACCGAGCAATGCTCTGGAACAGCTGATAACTTTGTTGAAATATCTCGTGATGAGAGTCAGTGTGGACCATGTCCATCTCCAGAGCCAATAATATGCGGAGAAAACGAAACAATGATACAGCAGGGTGAAGGGTGCGGTATAACTTACACATGTGTTCCCGATGATAGTTGTGCCCCCCTACCAAACCTGACATGTGGCGCAGACGAACGTGTTGATGATTACGAAGATGAAAATGGATGTCCGGCAAGACGTTGTGTACTCTGCCCTACGCAAACAACAACATATTCTTGCCCGACAGGAAGCTCTGGAACATATGAGGCCACAAGAATTTATAATTGTACAACTCATGAATGGAAACCTTGGGATCATTCTACTAAAGAATCATCCTGTCCACCTTGTCAGGATCAAGTTCTAAGAACCGTTAACCAATCATGTGGACCGGGAAGTTCTGGCAGCTATAGGGCTTACGAACGATTTACCTGCGCAACAGGTGAACGCACATGGGATCATTCTGAAAAAGAAACATCATGTACCCCATGCGAAGATGGCGTCATTAGAACCGTTAACCAATCATGTGGACCGGGAAGTTCTGGCAGCTATAGGGCTTACGAACGATTTACCTGCGCAACAGGTGAACGCACATGGGATCATTCTGAAAAAGAGGCATCATGCCCTGCCTGTCAGGATGTTGTTCAATCCCAAACTATCCAGTGTGGATTTCCAACGGTTGGATCATTCATATCAACGCGAACATATAGTTGTGATACACAAAGTTGGAGCCAATGGACAGTTCCCCCACAAGATCTATGTGTATGTGAAGACCCTAATGAATAAAGGCAAGAAAACAACGCATATATAAAGATCAGCATTGAAACGATTCAATTATTGTTTTGCTATCTGATAAAGGCTTTTGTATCTATCGCAATAGAATAGCGGATAAATTGCGCTCAAGATGACTTGCGCCGCCGCGGTGGGAATAAAAATGGCTATCCGTTAACGTATCACGGTTATCGATTTCTATGTTCACTACGCCACATTGTTTTAAGCGAAATGCACAATATCCTGGCAAATCAAATTGAAGTTTGTCGATTGTCTTAACAGCCATAAAAAATTGTTCTGCATCACGGTCACGTTTTATAAATGGTTTTTCAAACCCAATTGAAACTTCGTAAGATTGTTGCTGAATGCAAGGCCCGATATAAGTTTGAATTGTTGAGGGGGCTACATCCATTGCCTCAATTATATTGTTCAAAACACCATTCAACGCCCCCTGCCATCCCGCATGAGCCGCGCCAATAACGCCGTCCCCATAAAATAAAACAGGTGTGCAATCGGCCGTAATAACGCCAATTGGTAGATTCGGGATACGCGTAACAATTCCATCCGCCTCAATCCATTCAGTTTGAGGTGCATTGACTTCAACAACCTTATTAGAATGCGTTTGCTTAACTCGATTTGCCTTTGATGTTTCAAAAACCTTATCATTCAAACCTGTTTTTATATCAAAAAAATGATACTGATATTTATCTTGATTGGGCATTTTAATTTATGTTAATATTAATGTTATTTTATATAGAAAGATTATCACAATGAAACCATGGATAACAGGTGGAGTAGTTGCATTAAGTATTTTGTTTAAATCATCGGCAGCCGAGGCAGAGCAAATTTTTATGCCAGATGCAGCGCATGATTCAATATTGTACCTCAATATAAACCCAAGCGAATTAAAATGGGATGATGTGCGAGAACGTGATATTTTGGGTAAAGATCATTGTTTTGATCGCAATAATGATGGTATCGCCGATTTAGGGAATAGAGCCGGAGCCGATTTTGTTTTAAAGGGTGATCAAAACAAATATGACCTTTATGTATTTCGTGACGATTATTCACAACCAGATAGGGTATATGATGTTTCGCACGAAGATGCGGTTTTAGCCATGAAAAGATTCCCATCTGCATCAGGTTTGTTAATCAATCAAACGATTTACGGGCCTGACCTTGTGCGTGTTTATTCAGTTCGCGATGGAGAAATTAAAGTTTCTAGACCAGTTTCGTATAGGAAAATTGGGGAATGGCACGAAGGCGTAAAGGCTTGCGAGATCCTTAAAATGCCTTAATACCGCACAACACCTTGTGCATTCCCAGACCCGACGGGGAAAAAGACCGATCCATCAGCCATGAAATCGCGGTAATAGCCATGTTTATGTGTTGCAAGACGAAGGGGATAATCAAAGCTGCCCGCCATACTCATGAATGTTGGATACCATTTTTGCCATGCTTCAACCTGAGTTTCACATTGAAAAATTGCTTCCAAACCATGAGAATATCCACCAAAAACAATGGATTGCATGGCCAGTTTTTGTCCATTAACATCCTTATAAAATTGCGCGATTGCGGCTGTCGCTGGCCCCTTCCCTAATCCAGCCAATTTTTGATAACCGATCAGACGGACATTATGGTGATGTAATCGGTTGGCCAAAATGCCTTGCAGGGCTTGTTGATCTTGAACAAATTGTGCGACCTGCACCGAGCCTTCGGCAGGAACATACAAAAACCGATTATCTTGATTGGCAAATATCCGACACGCGGCTTGGTTTTGAGCCTGTGGCGCGAGAATATGAAGGCGTAAATCATCCCCCTCCTTCGCCTGACGCATCCAATCATCAGGAAATGTCAATGTGATATCAAATTTCGGATCTTGCCATTGATAAACTTCTGCACGAACCGGCAAAATAAATGTGACAATAAAAAGGAGCAGTAAATATTTCATAATTATATTTTTATCATACTCTTAAAATTTACCAAACCCCATAATGTTCATCGTTTTTTCAATCATGGGTTCCGATATGGCGCGACATTTATCCGCGCCCTTTGACAAAATCTTATCAATTTCATCTGGTTCGTTCATCAGGTGATTCATCTGTGTTGTGATCGGTTCCAAATGCGCCACGGCAACATCGATCAAACCTTTTTTGAAATCACCAAAATTTTGTCCGCCATATAGGTCAAAAACATCATCCAAAGATTGCCCCGATAATTCGCTATAAAGTACCATTAAGTTTTTTGCCTCAGGGCGACCATCAAATTCTCCTTCATTCGATGGGACGGGTTCAGGATCAGTCTTGGCCTTTTTGATCTTTTTGGCAATTAAATCAGCATCGTCGGTCAGGTTAATGCGCGTCATGTCTGACTCTGCACTTTTTGACATTTTCTGTGTTCCATCGCGAAGAGACATCACACGCGCTGCCGCGCCCATAATATAGGGTTCGGGTTGAATAAAATGGTCAACATCGTACCGTGTATTAAATGTTGCCGCCAAATCACGCGTCAATTCCAAATGTTGTTTTTGATCCTCGCCCACGGGGACGTGTGTCGCGTTGTAAAGCAATATATCTGCCGCCATAAGCACAGGGTAAGAATATAGGCCTAAACCTGCTTTCTCGGCGTTTTTACCCGCCTTATCCTTAAATTGAGTCATCCGATCCAATTTTCCGATTTGTGCCATGGTCGCCAACATCCACATCAATTGAGAGTGACCAGGAACAGAACTTTGTGCAAATAAAATGGATTTGTCCGTATCAATTCCCGCAGCGATATAGGCAGCGGCGACTTCGCGCGTGGCCTGCGCCAGATTATCACGGTCATATGATTGCGTGATGGCATGAAGGTCAACGACGCAATAAATACATTCTGCGTCGCCCTCATTCTGTAATGTCACCCAATTTTTGAGCGCACCTAAATAATTACCAAGCTGAAGACGGTTGGTGGGTTGCATCCCTGAAAATATACGTTTTTGTGTCATGTGA
>JAUHXB010000127.1 GCA_030427215.1 Alphaproteobacteria bacterium
CCAATTCCAGATGCAAAATTCCGCAAGCTTGTGAAAGACTATAACGGTTCTCTAGATTATTTTGATAAATAGTCTATAAGTTTATCATGAACAATATCATTACAATTGATGGCCCTGCGGCCAGTGGTAAGGGCACATTAGCCCGTAAAATTGCCGATCATTTTGACTATTTTTATTTGGATACAGGGAAAATTTACCGCCTGATCGGGTTGCAGGCGCATCAGGCCAAGTTAATCCCTGAAGATAACCCTGATGATGTCGCAATAATGGCAAAAACGCTGTCTCAAAATTTCGATCTCACCATGATGGATAACCCCGAATTAAAATCTGATTTGGCGGGACAAATGGCCTCACGCGTTGGACAATTTCAACACGTGAGGGATGCGATTTTGGATTTACAGCGTCATCTTGCCGTCCACCCACCCGCCAATAAAAAAGGCGCAGTGTTAGATGGTCGCGATTGTGGAACGGTGATATGCCCTGAGGCCCCGTATAAGTTTTTTGTGACGGCGGATCAGGATATCCGTGCCAAACGCCGTTTTGATGAATTAAAATTGCGTGGTGATGATATAGATTTTGAAACGGTTTTGGCGGATATGAAGGAACGAGATGACCGCGATTTCAATCGGTCTGTTGTTCCAACAAAACCGGCCGACGATGCGATAATCATTGATACAACAAATATGAGCATTGATCAGGCGTTTTCAAAGATGATCAAATCTATCGATTAACCCTTGCAATCTCTTGTTTAAAAGGTTAAAACACCCATGTTATCCACAGGCTGGGCCAAGAGAAATCATGTCCCGTGCAAGCTCTATGCGGGTAATATATTTAAATAAAGAAAAGAGACTATTATTATGGCTGGAACAGCTGCAAAACTACTAGACAACGAAGAGAGCAAGGATTTCGCCGCTCTTCTTGGTGAAACATTGGGCGAAAATGAAACATTTGTTGGGTCCGTCGTGACCGGAACAATTGTAAGTATGGATTCAGACACGGTGACCGTGGATGTTGGATTAAAATCCGAAGGACGCATTCCGTTAAAAGAATTCGGACTTGCGGGTCAAAGATCAGAATTAAATATTGGCGATGCCGTTGAGGTTTTTGTTGACCGTTTGGAAGACAGAAATGGCGAAGCGGTTTTAAGCCGTGAGAAGGCTCGTCGTGAAGAAGCTTGGACTGACTTAGAAGAGCTTCACAAAAAAGAAGAAAACGTGACTGGTGTTATGTTTGGTAAGGTTAAAGGCGGATTTACGGTTGACCTGAATGGTGCTGTTGCCTTTTTACCTGGATCACAAGTTGATGTTCGTCCAATTCGCGATGTATCTGCGTTAATGGGTGTTCCACAACCATTCCAGATTTTGAAAATGGATCACGCCCGTGGCAACATTGTTGTTTCACGTCGCGCGATTTTAGAAGAATCACAAGCGGAAGACAGAAAAGACCTGATGGGTACAATGGAAGAAGGCAAAATCCTGACTGGTATTGTTAAAAATATCACTGATTATGGTGCCTTCGTTGACCTTGGTGGGATCGATGGATTGTTGCACGTGACGGATATTTCATGGAAACGTGTTAATCACCCGTCCGAGGCCTTAACTGTTGGCCAACAAATCGATGTCATGGTTATTCGTTATAACGAAGAAACAAGCCGTGTGTCATTGGGTATGAAACAATTGCAAGATGACCCATGGGAAGCGGCGGAAAGCCTGTACCCTGTTGGTGCAACATATAAGGGACGTATTTCCAATATTACGGATTACGGTGCCTTTGTTGAACTTGACGATGGTATCGAAGGGTTGGTTCACGTATCCGAAATGTCATGGACAAAGAAAAATGTTCACCCAGGCAAGATCGTCTCTACTTCACAAGAAGTTGACGTTATGGTGTTGGATGTTGATTTGGAAAAACGTCGTATTTCATTGGGTATCAAACAAACTCAGGAAAATCCATGGGCTGCCTATATTGACGGTAAGAAAGTTGGAGAAGAGCTGGAAGGTGAAATCCGCAACATTACTGAATTTGGGTTGTTCGTTGCATTGAATGACGAAATTGACGGTATGGTCCACATTTCTGATATTTCATGGGAAGACCAATCTGAAGATGTTTTGAAGCAATTCAAAGAAGGTGACAAAGTTAAAACCAAAATCTTGGAAATGGATGCCGATAAAGAGCGCGTAGCATTGGGGATCAAGCAATTGAGCGAAGACCCATTCAAAGGCGCAATGGACGGTATTGCCAAAGGTGCGGTTGTAACATGTACAGTGACCGAAATCGAAAATGGCGGCGTGAAGGTTAGCGTGAATGAAGCCCTGAATGGTTACATTAAGAAGGCTGACTTATCATCTGAGCGTTCAGAACAACGTCCTGACCGTTTGGCGGTTGGCGAGAAGGTTGATGCAAAAATCATGAAGATTGATGCAAAATCCCGCGAAGTGACATTGTCGATTAAGGCGTACGAGCAAGAGCAAAATAAAACAGCGATGGAGAAATTTGGTTCAACTGAATCAGGTGCATCCCTTGGTGATATTTTGGGTGCCGCGCTTGGTGATGACAAAAAGAAATAATCTTTAATTAATAGATTTAAAATTAAAGCCCCTCTAGTAGGGGCTTTTTTGTTGTAAGATAAATCTGTGTATCGGGTGTTCGGTAACGCCATAATGATGCCATCATCTATTCATACACTATAAATGTGCGGATATTTGGTTTTGCATTTTTGATTGCGGTGTTTCTTGCCAATACAGTTATTGTATCGGCTTGGGCAAGGCCGTGCTTGAATGGTGTTTCTATGAATGCACTAGCGCAATCTCAATCAATGATGAATCATACCGATATGGACATGTCCAACATGCCATGTGAAAAGATGCATGGAAATCAAGACCAGAATGATATACAACATTGCGATGGTGTTTGTCTGTGTTTGCATGTATCCACGCATCAGTCCCCTACATTGAATAATCAGCTATCGCTTTCAATGCCTGCGCTAGTATCAATGAAACATGATTTTATTGATGACCGCTTCACAGGTATATCAACTTCCACCCTCAAACGTCCTCCGCGTGCCTAACCCTTACAAATCTGTTTTAATTAAGCTTATTTAAAGGAGTCGTTATGATACGCATTTTTACAACCTTGATTGTGGCGGGGTTTATGATAACAGCCACAGCGGAAGCCCGCCCTGTATCCTATCCAGACGGATGGACAGGTATGTTTCAAAATAATGGTGACCGCAACAGCGCACATATCCATTATTCACCAACGGCCAAAACATCCATTGGATACAAATATGAACATTGGCGCGATAAAGAATATGATTTGCACGCCGTGCAGATGAATAACCTGCTTAAACGTTGGAATAAGCCTAATAGCCAAGCCAACATCTATCTCAAATCTGGGTTAGGTGTTGTTGATGGCAAAGGCGGTGATTTTCTAGATGAGAGCGATGTTGCGGGCTTTACAGGCATTGCAACAGATTGGGAAGATCGCCGTTACTTCGTATCATACGAAAACCGTTATACCTATGCAGGGGATTTGGATGATTTTTATCAGCAATCTGCGCGTGTTGGTATTGCCCCGTATGTTGGCGACTATGGCGACCTACACACATGGCTCATGGTGGAAGTCGAGCACAACCCCGAAGTCGATGATAATTTCACAGTGACACCACTTGTGCGCTTATTCAAGGATACTCACCTTGTCGAGGCAGGGATGAGCAATCATGGTGAGGTTCTCTTTAATTATATCTATCGTTACTAATCAAAACAAACACATGAAAAGGAAAAATATCATGAAAAAATTTACACTATTATCAACTATCGCCGTTTTATCATTCGCCAATCCTGCCTTCGCAGAGATGGACAAAATGGATCATGCAACTATGGATCATTCCACCCATGCCGAAATGGTTATGGATGGCAAAGCCGATGGCGCAGTGATTGCCAAACCTGGCGATGCCCATGTCAGCGTCAATGGCCTTGTTTGTGACTTTTGCGCTCGTGCGCTGGAAAAGACATTTGGCAAGCGTTCGGAAGTTAAAGGCATTGATGTGAATTTGGAAACAAAGATTGTTACTGTCAATTTCAACGATGGTCAGACATTGGATAATGACACGCTAACGCAAATCATCACCGACTCTGGTTATAACGTGGAGGGTATTCATCGTGTCGAATAATCTTGAAAACCCGCTCTGGCGGCAAACTATATTGCCGTCATTAAGCCTGTTTACAAGCACGGGCACGCTCGTTTGTTGTGCGTTGCCTGCCTTGCTTGTGACATTGGGTATGGGTGCATCACTGGCAGGGTTTGTCGGTGTGTTCCCATGGATAACGGCAATATCAGAATATAAGGTCGCTGTATTCATTATTGCAGGCGTTATGTTGTCACTATCGGCATGGATGCAATGGCGTGCGCGTCATGCGCCTTGTCCTGCGGATGCAAGCAAAGTAAAGGCATGTATGCGCCTTCGTAAAATCAGTTGGGGGATATTGATATTCTCTATCGTGATTTACCTCGTAGGCGTATTTTTTGCCTTTTTTGCGGCGGATATATTCTATGGATAGATAAAGCAA
The DNA here is from genome assembly GCA_030427215.1 of Alphaproteobacteria bacterium. Classification (GTDB taxonomy): domain Bacteria; phylum Pseudomonadota; class Alphaproteobacteria; order Micavibrionales; family UBA1664; genus UBA1664. Next base: position 4,569 of record JAUHXB010000127.1, read on the forward strand.
AAGGCCGATGACATGAACTTTATCGGCCTTCGCCTATGTGTTTCGTGAATTATAATGAATGATTTTCTTCATATAACGATTGAGCTTTTTATCTTCAACCTTA
>JAUHXB010000128.1 GCA_030427215.1 Alphaproteobacteria bacterium
ACGGTGACAACTTTACAACAGCATTGCTTGCAGATTATGAGCAAGCAAACCAAGAATATTTTCGAGCGAAATTTACTTTCGATGATAACGGCGATGTTGAAAGCGTTAAAAGAATTGAAGGCTATGGTAAATATCAAACCGAATATATTATTACTTCAGGTGGATATGCACGTGTTGTTGATAAAGCCACCGAAATGAAAAGGCTTGATGAAGTTTTTATGGGTGATGGTAGAAGAATAATTGGGTATGATGACGATAATGGCTACAGGCCGATGAATAGACACAAGGCTGAAAAATTGATTGCAGAGGGGCTTGAAACGGTTTCTGAAGAACAACGACAAAAAGTAAGTGCATGGTCCAGTGAAATAATGCCTGGCCTAGAACAAAAAAGCCAACAAGCATATGGTCACCGTGATTTGTATACCCCCGATACAACTGCCTATTTTAAACCAGCAAAAAAATTAGATTATAAATTTATACGTTCCCTATGAAAATATATGCATACCAAAACGTCTTAATGCAATGAGATCACATGCATGCTCGGCATCGTAAACAGCCTGTAAAAGGCGGTCATAAGTTTTTTCGTGCATTCCTTTTGGCCTGCAGTATTCATGCGCTAGCTTTTCTTTTGCCCTTCACATGCGTGCAATGGCTCTATCGTTTCACTTTCGCTTTGTGAGGCATATTTCAGGTTATAGACTTTGCGTGATGCGTAATACTTACCGCCATATGGGCTATAACCATGACATCGCGTTCAAAATCATTTATAAAGATATCATGAGCAAGAACCCTGCACAAATTGATACGGATTTCGACGCTGTTGTTGGCGTTGCCGCAGAATCCTTTACGGATGATGACATTCAAAATATTACGGATGCCTTACATGATGGTGATAAAAAACAAGTTCAGGCCCTTATCGATGATTTATCCGTCACTGAATCCGCAGAGTTATTGGAAAAAGTCGTTGCGAACGACCGTGACGAACTTATCGAAACATATCTTAAACAATTTGATTCAGAAACCTTTGTCGAACTGGATGAAGACCTGCGCAAAAATATTTTGGAGCAAATGGATGCAAAGCAAGTAGCCTCAATCGTGTCCGATTTGGATTCTGATGATGCGGTAAATCTTCTTTATAATTTAGATCCTGTATTTCAAAAAGCTGTTATCAAAAAATTATCTGCCAAAAATCGTGCAACAATCGAGGAAGGCCTAACATTTCCGGATGATTCTGCGGGACTATTGATGCAACGTGAGTTTGTGGCCATTCCACAATTTTGGACCATTGGAAAAACAATTGATTACCTTCGTGCCGCGGGAGAAGAGCTTCCTCAGGAATTTTTTGATATTTTTATTATCGACCCTCTTTATCAAATTGTTGGTATTTTACCACTCAATCAAATCATAAGAGCGCAAAGAAAAGAGAAAATTGACAGCCTTTTGTCCAATAATGATTTGTACATTATACCCGCCGATATGGATCAGGAAGATGTCGCAATAATTTTTAAAGATAATAACATTTTGACCGCCCCAGTGGTCGATAGCACGAACCGCCTTATTGGCGTTATTACAATTGATGATATTGTTGATGTTATTGAAGAGGAAGCCCAAGAGGATATTTTACGCCTTGCTGGTGTATCGACCAGCGGAACAGACATGTATCGGGATGTTCTCAACACAACACGATCTCGATTTTCATGGCTTTCTGTTAATTTGTTAACCGCCATCATCGCGTCGATGGTTATTGGGTTATTTGATACCACAATTAACCAAATTGTTGCTTTGGCCATTTTGATGCCTATTGTTGCATCCATGGGAGGCAATGCAGGCACGCAAACACTCACCATTGCTGTGAGAGCTTTGGCCACAAAAGATCTATCACGAACTAATATGGTTCGCATGATTGGTAAAGAAACACTGGTTGGCCTTTTAAACGGTTTAGCCTTTGCCGTTATTGCGGCGGCGGTGACTTATTTGTGGTTTGATGATATTTTATTATCATCCGTTATAGCGATAGCCATGGTCATGAATTTGATTGTCGCTGGCCTGTTTGGAATTTTAATTCCCATTACATTGGATCGATTATCCATTGACCCAGCCCTCGCATCATCTGTTTTTCTAACAACGATAACTGATGTTATTGGCTTTCTAGCATTCTTAGGGCTTGCAGCCATTATTTTGATTTAAACATCTTGTTTTATAACTAGGGTCAGGACCTAGTGTCCAGATGATGAAAAAGCGCCCTTACTGGATAACGTCATATCCATTTGGTTTTGATGCTGTTGCTGCCTGTTCATTTGCGCAATCATCATTCCGATGAAAAAATAAAGAAGCCAGCTGCCCTGACTGTCCTCTTTTTGCTTTTTCTTTTGCACGCGCTGACGTCGGATACGATCAAAATTTTCATTCATGCGATCTTGCATAGACAATTCATGCAACACACGCTTTTCATCTTTCTCATCCTTTGATAACTCAGATTGGGTGAGTAGTTTATTTTCTCGGACTTCAATCAAACGTGTTTGATAGGCCGATTTCGCGCTTTCATAACGCCATAAAAGCATATCAATGGATACGCCGTCTTTTTTACCTCGCTCTAATTGAGACAATGCACTCAACATGTCCTTGTGAAGATACGCCAAATCGGGATCAAGTCGTGCAAACGCATCACTTAATTCGCCTGGAATAATTGTTGAAATATCAGAATTTTCGATATTATCAGCCCCTTCATCACGGATCGATATCATCGTATCCAATAAAGACCCATTTGATGTGTGTGGTGTTAAATGTCTCATCCCTGGCTCAATTATGGACAAAAACAATGAAGAAAACGTTAATTGTGTTGACGTAAAAAATTATATATGTGGTGACATATCACCTGATTTTAAATGTTTTCCACTCAATCGCATACGTAATTGAATTGCACGTATATCACTTATTATCTGGTGATGCAAAAGGCGTTCAATAATAACACCATTGGTTAAGCCTAATTTCTTTTTATCCTTGTATTTCTTAGCGTCGCTTATTAAAGAATGAATTGTCTCAAGCTCGGTAACAGCGTCATCATTTTCATCGACACTACGCCCCCGAAATTCTGCGCGCAAATTCATAAGTTTTGTATTTAAAGCATCCTTGATCTCATCACTTTGAAGGTCAGAAAGCAAAGGCATAATAAAACCTACTCCATCCCAATGGCAGATTTATAAAGTTCTAACATATCATCGGCCTCACGGCGTTTTTCAACATCTAACTTACGAAGGGATATAATTTTTCGAATTGTTTTGGCGTCAAACCCTGTGCCCTTGGCCTCTGCATAAATTTCTTTGATATCATCGGCGATCGCGGCTTTTTCTTCTTCCATACGCTCTATACGCTCAATAAAGGATTTAAGACGCGCACCAGCAACGCCACCCACATCTTGTGCATCATCATTTTCAACTGTTTTGAGTTCAGTCACATTATCCATTTTTATTTATACCTTTTCCATTTTTGATTTCACTGTTGGCATGACAATATTTTTAATAAAGCCCTCAACAGGTTTAATAATTTTTGATGATCCTTGCCCAATCATGACAACATTTTCAATACGGTTATTTAGAAATTCAAATGTCTTGTCATTTGATCCGCTTTCATCCCGCATCCAATAGGTCATGGTCGTGGCGATCACACCACTGAGCAACCCTCGCTTTGTATAGCGGTTATAATCCGTAGAGGTATCCCCAGCCCAATTCCATATTTTATCAGCGGTTGCCCATGTTATTTTTGCTCCACCACGAGCATATTGTGGGTTTAGATATGTTTTAAACGCCGTACGTGTTGCCTCTTTATGAGGTGTCAAAACCTCTATTCGTTTTTCAACGGCCATACGAATCTGTGCCCTGATTTTCAAATCATCAGCATTGATGGATTCCAAAGCCTCTAACATTTGATCATCTGCCCATTCAGAAAAGTAATCCAGATAATCCTGGACCCCGCGTGGAAAAAGTGCGGGCAAAACGGCCCTATCCATTTTTAAATCATCAATAGCCTTATCAAAAGCTACACTTGTCCATCCGTCAAAAGGAATATTTTTAAGCGCTTCTTCTATAATTTGCTGTTTTGTTTTCTGAATATCCATAGTTTTAGATATAGATTAGATAGAACAGTGTGTCCATATGAAAGCCCTATAAATTCTCAACTAAATCAAGGAGGTCTGAAAAATCCTCTTCGTCACGATGAACAGGAATATAAATCTTAAAAATTGTTCCCACGCCTAACGTGCTATCAACTTCTATTGCTCCACCCCAGGATTTTATAATTCCCATGGCAATCGATAAACCTAACCCCGTTCCTTCACCAATATCTTTTGTTGTAAAAAGAGGTTCAAAGATTTTTTCTAAATTTTTCTCGGGGATTCCTACTCCGTTATCCTCTACAGTCAAAATCACGAATGATGAGGCAAAAACATCCAATTCATTGCGTTTCTTATTTGTTAATTTTTGAGATTCAAGAGATATCGTGATTTTACCTGTTTGGTTTTCAAATGATTGTTCCGCATTCTTGAATAAATTGGTAATAATTTGTTTAAACTCAACGCTGTTGATCATCACACGTTCAGATTTAATATTGTCGTCTGGCTCAATAAACTCTAATTCTGTTTTATTAAGCTTAAGACCTTGAACAAATTTAAATG
>JAUHXB010000129.1 GCA_030427215.1 Alphaproteobacteria bacterium
ACGGTGTTAGACCGCGGTGAATTACCATGCGGCAATGCATTCACGCGAATATTGCTCAAACCCATCACGGGCAGGTCGCATCAATTGCGCGTTCACATGGACTATTTAGGGCATCCAATTTTAGGCGAAGTTTTTTACGCCCATGATAACGCGGAACATGCCGCGGATCGGTTACAGCTTCATGCGGAAAGCCTCACCATCTATCACCCAACCAAAAAAGAATTGGTGACATTTACCGACCCAGCACCGTTTTAATTAATCCGTATCAATCATTGACAAAATAGGTATTTTGTCCTATAATAACTACCTATAAAAAGAATAAAAGTGTCCTCAATACAATAGTTCTGAAACCTTAGTCTATTAAGTCAAGATGAATAAAATCAATAGGTTAGGAAGCGCAATCTAAACTTAATAGACTAAATTTTATTTTACTCTGGCTTGCGTTTGAAATTATGAGTGGCCTCAATATGACGAACCGTTCCTGATTTTGACCGCATCACGGTTGAATATGTTTTGGCCCCGCCATTAAAACGACGCACACCGCGCAACATTGGCCCCGTTGTGACCCCTGTTGCGGCAAACATAATATCTGACCCATGCGCCATATCATGATGAGAGTATATTTTGTCAAAATCGGTGATGCCGTGATTTTCAGCACGGGCACGTTCATCATCATTCCGAAACACCAAACGCCCCTGCATTTGCCCACCAATACATTGTAGAGCGGCAGAGGCCAAAACACCCTCAGGCGCGCCCCCTGTGCCGATATAGGCATCAATCCCACTCTCAATATCAGTACAGGCAATAATGCCGGCAACATCCCCATCGGGGATCATGTATATACGTGCGCCCGCCGCGCGAACATCACGCACAATATCATCATGGCGCGGACGATCCAAAACACAGATTGTCAAATCATCCGTACGGCATGATTTCGCCTGTGCCAAACGGGATAGAAAGCTGTCAATCGGTTCATCGATATCTAAAAAATCCTTTGGCAAGCCCGCCCCCACCGCAATTTTTTGCATGTATGTATCGGGCGCATTTAAAAATCCGCCTTGTTCCGCCATGGCAATGACGGCCAGTGCGTTTTGTCCCCCTTTGGCGGTGATGGTTGTCCCTTCCAATGGATCAAGGGCGATATCAACCTTTGGCCCCTGCCCCATACCAACCTTTTCACCGATAAAGAGCATGGGCGCTTCATCGCGTTCACCCTCGCCAATCACGACCGTTCCATCGATATAAAGGCTATTCAACGATTCTCGCATCGCATCCACCGCCGCCTGATCCGCGGCCTTTTCATCGCCGCGACCAACCTGCAAAGACGCGGCAAGCGCCGCCGATTCTGTGACACGCACGACCTCAAGCGCAAGGTTGCGATCCATTTGTTTTCCAAATTGGGGAAAGTCATTGTCGCCTTCGTTTAATGCGGAAACAATATGTGGCATGGTCGATTAATATCCCGTCAAAACAGGGCCACTGCGCGCCCCGTCTGGTGTCTTTGCGGGCGCGTTTGGAATCGTTTGCATTGGAACAGATAGGCCAATGGGGCGCGGCGCATTCGGCAAGGGCATCGCCGCAATAACGTTATTCGAAACGGACGTTTGCTGTGCGTATTTTGGTACAGAATATTGTGGTAAGTATTCTGGCTTTGCACTCATCCCATCAAGGGCAAATACGGTGACGCTGGGGTCAAAAACGGTATAGCCACCCGATGTTGTATTATCAACAACACCACGAGCGGCGGGAAAATCACGCGGTTGTTTTGCATTGGCATCTAGTGGAAACACGATCACACTATCGTTTGACATCATATTCGCCATAGTCATCTGCTGATCAGGTGTTGGTGTTAAAACATTGACTGGTGCGGATTGAACAGTCACATTGGATTGGTGGGGTTCAACAGTATCAAAGTTGCCCATTAAATTCTGCCAATGCTGGCACCCTGTTAAACCGAAAAGCAATAGTGTCATTGTTAAAATACGTGAGATCATGGTCATACGATACTATCTGATACTGGATTGTCAAAGTAAATATAGGTATAGTATACAAACATTATGACAGACAGCCCTTTTGAATATCAAATCCTCTATTTCCAAAAGCTTCAAGCCTTGCAAGAAGCGTTAAAGGATAAGGATTTATCATCACTCAAAACGATGGAAGGGTTTCAGCAGGCCATGATGCGCGCAGGCATGCAATATTGGCAAAATTTCATCAATAATCCTGAACGTGTTTTTGAGGCGCAAAGTCGATATTTCGATTATCTTCAAAATAATGAAAAGCCAACAAACCATACTTTTGATCGCTATTTCAAATCCGATATGTGGGATTCCGAACCATTTTTCCAATGGGTGAAAGATATTTATATTAAAACCGCGGAATGGATGATTGAAACGATAGAGGAAGAGGCCCTTGGCTTTACCGACGAAGAAAAAAACCGCTTGCGATTTCTTACACGCCAAATGATTGAGGGCATGAACCCGCGTAATTTCCCAATGATGAATCCTGATATTTTAAAGGAAACATTGGAAACAAAAGGCGACAACCTTTTGCGTGGGATGGATAATTTAATCCGCGATGTGCAACGTGGCACCATTTCCATGACAAACGAAGACGCGTTTAAGGTGGGCGAAAATATCGCCACAACCGCGGGCAACGTCATCTTTAAAAATAAAATGATGGAATTGATCCAATATCATCCAACAACGGATACGGTTTACAAGGAACCATTGGTCATTATTCCGCCATGGATTAATAAATATTATATCCTCGATCTTACCGAACAAAACAGCATGATTAAATGGCTGGTGGATCAGGGGCACACCGTATTTTGTATTTCATGGGCCAACCCCGATGAGTCATTCCGCGATGTCGGGTTTAAAGATTACATGCATGATGGCGCGTTAAAGGCGATAGAGGTCGCCAACACAATATGCGAAACGAACAAGGCCAACGCCATCGGATATTGTATCGGCGGAACATTATTGGCCATGGTGCAGGCGTGGTTAGCGGGCAAGGGCAAAAGTTCCCCTATTCAATCCGCAACATATTTAACAACCTTGCTCGATTTCGAACAGGCGGGTGAGTTAAAGGTATTTATTGACCGTGATCAAGTTGAAATCATGAACAAAACCCTGATTGATAAGGGCATTATGGATGGTAAGGCCATGAGCCTCAGCTTTTCCATGCTCCGCGCGTCTGACCTGATATGGTCATTCGTGATTAATAATTATTTTATGGGCAAAGACCCTCAAGCGTTTGATTTACTCTATTGGAACAGCGATTCGACAAATTTACCAGCAGCCATGCATGCGGATTATTTAGAATCCTTTTATTTGGATAACAAATTGGCCAAAGGCACATATATATGTGATGGGGTTCAACTTGATTTGTCAAAAGTGAGCACACCATCTTATTTCCTATCCACACGTGATGACCATATCGCCCCGTGGCAAGCCTGTCAGGCAGGGGTAGAATTATTAGGCGGAGACGCCACATTTGTCCTTGGCGGATCTGGTCATGTGGCAGGAGTCGTCAATCCACCCCATAAAAACAAGTATGGATACACCGTCAATGACAAAAACCATGATGGATCATGGTGGATTCATTGGAACCAATGGATAAAAAATCACAATAAAAACAAAGTGATAGATACCAAAAGCCGAAAAACACATAAGAATTATAAAAAAATTAGTGCAGCCCCAGGGCAATATGTGTTAAAAAAACCTTGACAATAACCATAATATTCGACTACCCTATTTACGTAATAAGAAATTAATGGAGATTAAGATGAATTCCACGATAAAAGAATTATTAGCAAGAGCGACCGTGACAACAGCGGCGGCTTTAACAGCATTATCATTAACAGCAACACAAGCCGATGCGGTTGGCGCAGGTGGTGGTGGGACTGGCGTTAGCCCCGGCGGCGGAATTGGAAACCCTGCGGACGGCCAGCCAGGAACGCCTGGTGCAGGACAAGGTAGTGATGTCGCTGGTGGTGCAGGTGGTCAACCAACAGATAACGACGGCGATGGTAATGTAGACTGCGGCGCTTGCGCCGGTGACAAAGGTGGCAATGAAGGTGATCGTAATATATCAGAAGCAGTTTCTAAAGACTGTACGATTACTACAAATGGCACAAGAGGTACCGTGCGAATTGGTCAAGCTAGTTACAATCTTACGCTAAGTTACGATCATGGTTCACAAGGATCATATTCAGGATATTCCCAAACAAATAATGTGATGGAATGTGTAAGAAATCATCTTACACCTATATTCTTCGCACATTGTCGATCTGGATCTGATGTCAGCGCAGTAAAAGTACATACCCTTTTTGGAAAAAACTTTAGAATAAATGGTCAATGTTCAACTACGTCATCTGTGACTACGACATCTTTTCATCGCCCAATGGTTCAACCTGATGAATATATTGGTGAAGGTAAAGGCTCAAAAGCTGCGTCTGTACGCATAGCACCTAACACGCTTGCTGCTGCCCCTAATGCTACTATGTCAGCCGCAACGTTAGCATTTCTTGGCAAGGCTTCCAAAGTCGACACCCCCTTAGGCTTTGGTGACAAAGTTGGAGCAGTGCTTACACAACCAGCACAATGCAAATCAATGGGTACGT
>JAUHXB010000130.1 GCA_030427215.1 Alphaproteobacteria bacterium
AACTGTGTCTCGGCGCTGCTTGACCTCGACCGGAACGATTTGATCCTTGAAATAACCGGCTTCGATAGCACGTGCTGCCCGGGCCTGGCTTTCCAACGCAAATGCATCCTGTGCCTCGCGCGTGATTGCAAACTGTTCCGCAATATTTTCTGCTGTGATGCCCATATGATAATCATTAAAGGCGTCCCATAATCCGTCAATAATCATTGTATCCTTCATTGAAGCATCACCAAATTTCACCCCATCACGCATATGCATATAATGCGGGGACAGCGACATGTTTTCTTGTCCACCCGCAACAACAATATCGGAATCCCCCGCCATAATAGATTGCATAGCAAGCACAACAGAACGCAGACCAGATCCACAGACCTGATTAATAGTTATTGCCGTTTGACCATTTGGAATACCTGCGGCTATGGCCGTTTGACGGGCCGGGTTTTGCCCAACACCCGTCGTTAAAACCTGCCCCATAATCACATCATCAATGTCGCTTGGCGCAATGGATGTATCATCCAATAATTGTTTCACAACCGCCGCACCCAATTCGTGTGCAGGAATTTTGGCCAGACTTCCGCCAAAATTTCCAATGGCGGTGCGTTTTGCGGCAACAATGACGATAGGGTCTGACATGTTTTTAACTTTCTTTTTTATGAATGAATGAATTCTGCAACAGGTTTCCACACTTGGTCAACCGCCTTATCACTGGCCATTAAACCAATATGGCCTGTATTAACAGATATATGTGTGCGGTTTTTAATCAAGGGCTGAACGGATTGAGGTGGGACAAGGCCATCCGCTGCACCACTCATGATTAACGTTTTTTCAGGTAAAGATTGATCCGTAACCGCGCAGCCATTAACAATCCATTCGTCTTTCATGATTTTATTATCACGATACCAATCGAACAGACATGTTTGAAGAATCGATCGTGAGACTTTATGTCCCGCGTTCAACCAATCTTCGACGCGAACAAATCGGTCCAGGTTATTCACACTCGGGAATTTGCGGAATTTTTTAATGACTTGCAACGGGTCCACCGCCCAAAATAATGATTGCACGAAATCATCCGGCGCAGTGTTACCCATCATGTATGTTTGCATCGCCAATGATTGAATGCGCATCATTTGATCAGGGGTTTGATAAGAAAAATCCCATGGTGGCGCAATCATGACAATCGCAGGGTCATGATCATAATGCGGTAAAAACCCAGGTAAAAATGTTGCGCCCATACAATACCCAATCATGGCACGTGGAGGCGTTTTTAATTGCGCCAATAATGTTGGCAAATGATCGGCGATATAATCATCTATGGTGATCAAGACATCCGATGGTTGCGCCCAATCCACAACATAAGGCGTTAAGCCTTGAGAGGACAGATATGCACAAAAACTATGATCTTTTTCAATATCAAAAATTTGCCATCCATTGATTAAAGACGGAATTAATATGACTGGTGCCCCTCCACCCCATTCTTTTGCCGTAATTAAACGTGATCTTTTATACTCTGCAACCACAGTCATTTCGCGTATGAAGGGTTGGACGTCACTGTCATGATACGCCTTCACCCCTACCATCGCCTCGTTTAAAATATCTTGGGATGCGTCATGCATACGCTTGTCTTCGGATGCAGACACCATCATTGCCGCCGTCCCGTTCAGGTGAAGCCATAAAGGGGATGGACCAGTTCGTGCGTTTGTTCCTATTGTCATGAAGTGCAATTTGTGCATTAATAATTTATAGATTTTAAACTTAGGAGAAAAATTATGGCCCGTCCACGCAAAAGATCTGATGAAGTCATCACGGTTAAAAAATACGCAAATCGACGCCTTTATGATACTAGCAAATCATCCTATGTCACATTGGATGATTTGGCAGAAATGATTCGCGAAGGCTTAGACTTCAAAGTTGTGGATGCAAAAAGCAATAAAGACCTAACGCAATCGGTCCTGACACAAATTATTGTTGAACAGGAATCAAAAGAAGACACACCTAATTTACTCCCTCAAAATTTCTTAAAAGAAATTATTAAATTTTATGGTGGTAATATGGAGGCCTTTGTCCCAACATATTTGGAACAGGCCATGCAAAATTTTGTCCAATCTCAAGAAGCCATGCGCGAACAAATGGAAAAATCATTCGGCAGCATGATGCCAATGTCATCCATGCCGGCCATGGATCAGGTTGAGGACATGACGAAGCGCAACATGGAAATCATGCAAAAAACGATGCAGATGTTCACGCAGTTTCCAAATACACCTAAAAAACCTGATTAATAAATCGTCTGAATCGCATTAACAACGCGATCCCTCATATCCATGGCGATTTGGAATTGTTGAATCCCGCCTTCATGAGCGATTGCGTGAAACATGCCTTCTTTTTCAAAAAACACGATTGAGGCGGTATGCCCTGACCTTCCGCTATTATCTATACAAGCGATATCATATGATTGGGCAGGCATTGATAATTGAACATTTGTCTTTTCCTGATCAAATGTTCCCTTACACCGTTTGGCTGTTTTTTGAAGATACCCCTGAACAGCCTGGTCAAATTGCTGTCCCGATTTCATCTTTGCCTGTTCTGCATTGCCGTAAACAACACCAGTATCCCAAGTGAAAGCCGCGAAGTTGGTTTGGGCTGTTCTCTCCACTCTTTGAACAGGTGATTTTAGGGGAATATTTGATTGTTTAATCACACGGCGAATAGAATCGCCAGATAGAATGATTGGCTGTTGAGATTGAACGGGTTCAGAAATTGATTGAGGCGCATTCGGAGTTGATTTCACAACAGGTGGTGCTGTTTGGGCTATCTTTGAAACCTTAGGCTTAGGCATTTGTTTTGGTTTTTCCGATAATTCCTTCATCAACCTTTGGTTTTCCGCCTCAATAATATTTAATCGTCTTAGCATTTGCATGTCTGGTTGAGGCGTATCAGTCACAGGCAACACACTTGTTTTCAATGCCTGTTGATTGACATCCTGACGCAATTTTGCATTTTCCGCCTCTAATGTTGCAATATCGGCAAGGAGGGTTTGTGTTTGAAGCTCCGCTTCTGTATCCAGAGTTTGCCCATCATTTTCTATGGATGTTTTTAATTCAGTCAGTTCTCGTTGAGCCATCTTTGCAGCTGCGGCAGATTGATCAAGCTGTAATGCCAAATCATTTTTTTCTTGGTCAAGTTTTTGTAGCTCCGCCTTCATGAAATTAAGCTGATCCGAGAGTTGTGAAAGAGATTCAGAAGAATTATCCGCTGTTTCCATACCGGCCTTCTGGCTTGATCTTTCAAATTCAAGTTTTCGAATAAGGTCTGCCTTTTCAATTTCAAGGCGACGTATATTTTCTGTCAGGTTTTGCGTATCCCCTTCTTTGGCCTCAATCGTTTTGGCCAATCCACCCATTTCACGAATACGATCACGCTCAATCTGCAATAATCTGCGGTATTCATCACGCTCTGCGGCATAAACTTTGGCTTGCGTTTCCGCCTCTGATATGCGGATCATTGCCTCATTATCGATCTGGTCGCCTGATAATTGTAATTGCGGTTTTGGTTGGGAGCGCAATATTTCAATTTGATTTTTCAATTGATTATTTTGATCAACAAGCATTTCAATTTGCCTGTCTTTTTCAGCCAAAATAGAATTGAGATCAGGATCAACCGATGTTTCGAGTTGTTTAAGTTGCTGTTCCAGCTGATTAATTGTTGAGAGTAATGATACGTTTTTTCTCTCACTTGTCGCAAGACGTTGAAGCAATTCAACATTATCCGAGGATGGTTTAGGTTGTGATATTGTTGCCAGATTTTCCGCCATGACCTTATTTTCAGCAATCAATTGGTCAATCTTTTCATTTTGAACGACTGTGTCCTGAACAATGGGTGGTCGTGGCGTTTTTGTTTCAACCACAACAGGCGCATCCATTACCCCCAAACATGTATCTGTCTCTGTTGATGCCTTGGCATAGCCTGAGACATCCAATTTAAATGTCTCATTATCAATAGTCACATTTAACAAATCTGTTGTTTGCATTGCGTTGAATAAAGACAAATCCGATCCCGTCCGCATAATGAGATTGGAACGGTTTGCGGGCTTCACGACATATTGCCTTAAAACATTATCCACTTTCAATGTCACAGGATACGCCCTTGTCAAATCAAAGGCATCCCGTTGAAAGTTCAACGCAACGGTTGCCTCTCCACGAACATTTCGCGCTATTGTTATAATGGCACCGGCATCAAATTCCTTAATAATCGTACAATAAGGTATATTCGCATCAACCTTGCGCACGGTCCAATCGGATAGCCCAACCAATGTCCGCGCCTGAACAGCCAGCGGTAAAAGGCACGCAAAGACAAAAGAGACAAAAAAGATATTAAATATTTTCATTGAGACACTGCATTTATTATAAGAATCACCCTTTAAGGATAGAGACGTTGCATTGTTGTGAAAAGCCTTTTCTCAAATCGCCTTATGATTTTGCCTTTTGAATGATGAGTGTTTTGCGCCCAGTATCGGGGTCCTGATTCAATTGGGCAACGGGGCGTATGGTATCCCGCCCTTTATATTGATCCAAAAGATTCGTCACGGCCTGTTCGAAAGATGTTTCAACCTTCATAGATTGAGG
>JAUHXB010000131.1 GCA_030427215.1 Alphaproteobacteria bacterium
AGAGCGCACGTATCGCCGAACGTAAAACAGGTCACGGTATCGCCAAAAAGACCGAAGATAAAAAATAAGAATATAAAAAGCCCCGATAAAGGGGCTTTTTAAATGTCGTATTCTACTTTTCAACTGGAACGACGACTGCGCCGCCTGCAAATCCCTGTGTCATTATATTTCCCCTTTGACTAAATGAATGCCTTTATAGAGTAGCAACAGAGCTTTAGTATTTCGTAAATAATATATTGAATTTGAAATAAACATCATAAAGCGTCTTTTCTTTTGCCCCTCATTATGCGATTTTGATGAAAATAAAAAAGGAAATCCATCATGAATGAAATCGAAATACAACGCGTCCAAAAATACCTACAAATGAAATTTGGGCAATCTGACCTTATTCTCCGCACGCGCAAGACGGGTGATTCGGTTGAGGTTTTGCTTAAAGGTGAATTTTTGGGTGTTATTTACAAAGATGAAGACGAAGGCGAAACATCATATGACTTTAACATGGCGATTTTAGACATTGATTTGAACGAAGTCGCATAAAACAGCCTACCCCCTGTTAAAATTTATCTAAAATTTTATGAAATATTAATATTTTCTGATATACTTTAAATAGGAAAGAGCATCATTTTATAGAGGAATTGCCGTGAGAATTTTAAATTTGTCGTCGTTATTATTCTTACCGCTTCTATTGTTGTGTATCATTTTCTCAACATCCACCTCTCATGCCCAAGATTCAAAACCGAAACTGGTTGAAATCATTCTGAACGAAGAAACGAATGATCCAAAGGCGTTGGAAATAGTTCAATCGCTCGTGAAAGCAGAAATGCAAAAGCAGGCCATAAACTATGAATTAGGAACAATCCGCGCAAAATATGTTCCATTACAAAAAAATAACAGCAACAAAAAATTTATATATAGTATTTTTTATGATCCTCCCGCTGGAGGATGCTATGCCTCTGGTTGCCTAACTGTAATCTACACTAACTCGTTAAATCGTCCAAATTCATGGAAAGCTGTTTTTGCGGCATATGTACATAAATCTTGGTATGATGAAACTTCAAAAAAAGACAGAAACGCCAATCTGATATTTTCTTCAAGTCTTGATGGCAATAACCCAGGCGTATGGATGTGGAATGGACAAGATTATAGAATTGTGAGGAGAAGATGATGAGAATCACTGTTATCCTAATTACGCTATCTGTATTTTTTTTCTTTTCTTCACAAAATCAGCTTCTTGCAAACTGTGCTGCGGGTTATGATTGCTCAAAAAGAGGAGTAGGCGAACCTGGTTCTCAGTGCTCAGCAGCTGAATGGGAAAACAAACTTGTTGGACAAGAAAGCGGTGGAAGCTATACAATCCAAGCGCCAAATTCATCTGCAGCTGGACGCTATCAATTTATAGATGGCACAAGAAAAACGATCGGTAGTAAGTATAATCTTCCATGTTCAGGCTCAGGCCAAAAAGCAGCTTTTGCTGCGTGCCCTGGGCTTCAAGATGATTATTTTCGTGCATTAGTACAAGAGAATAAAAGCATACTTCAAAATTCATGTAGCCAACATTGCGGAAAATCATATAATGGCGTCGAGGTCACAATGTCTGGCCTTTTAGCAATGGCACATAATGTTGGGCCCGGCTGTGCTAAAGAGTGGGCAGCCGGTGGAGAAGGCAATTTAAAAACCGTGGTTGCCCCAGGACAGCCGCCGTGCCGTGACGCTAATGGCACAAACGCCGTTCAAAAATATGCTGCAGCGATGGGTGGATTTGATGTTGGCTCTGGTGCATCTGATAATTGTGGTTTTGGATATACGGCTGGCGACCCAAATGCAACTCCTTATCAAGGACACCTCATCGGATGTGACCCTGAGGTTTTGGAAGAAGGGCAAAAAATTGTTGACGCATTGAACGAGGCGCAAATTGAGGCGGCGAAGGCGATTATCACAAAACCAAATCCATTGGGCGTTACAGGGTGTGAAGATCAACACCACAATATTATTGAAAACATCATGAGTGGATTCTCTAATATAGGAGGGGGCAATCAATCATTGGTTCAAAATGTGAAACAGCCCCACGCCCAACATACAGGACAATTTTTTGGACCTCAAAACATTGCGGGGACAATGACCTCCGCTCTGCAAAAGGCATTTGTCGGGACATTTGGTCAGGCAGGGCAAAATATGCTTAATACTGCCAATAATGTTAATAATACGATTAACAACTTCGCAAGCAGCCTCGGCGGTATTTTCGGTGGTGGTGGCGGTAGTGCGTCAAAAGATTGTGGCCTGCAAGAAGATGCATGGTTAATCGCACAATGTATTGAAATGCCGCAAATTCCTTCCTTATCCAACATCCTTGGCGGTAAAATCGCGGAAATTCAGGGCGCAATCCAAGGAGTGGCAGACCTTGCCAATCCTGAACGCCTCCTTCAAAAAGTATGTGGTGCCGCAAACGATAAAGTTAAAGGATTGTTTGGCGCCGCAACGGATAAGTTTAAGGATGCGGCAGATGCGGTGACAACACCAATTACAGATTCCGCTGCTAGCTTAACGAATTAATCACAAAAATTAGTGACGTTTTGGCATTTTCTTTAATTTAAGAAAATTGGTTAAGACAGACATGACGCGTTTTTTATCGACTGATTCTTCTTGATCTGCACGATGTTCATCCAAATTTTTTCGAATGATACGCATATTTTTCAGGATATTTTCCTCCGCTTTAGCGCGTGTATCATTAGGCTTTGTCATTTTGGTCATGATCGTAGTATAACACATTTATGTTTGAAACACTCTATCGATCTCTCAGTGTTATGGCGACACCTGCATTGGCCTTTTTGCCAAAATGGCGCGCAAAGCATGGTAAGGAGATATCATCACGTCTAAACGAACGATTTGGAGTTTCTGATTGCGTTCGCCCTAACGGAAAATTGATTTGGATTCATGGGGCCAGTAATGGCGAAATTTTATCTATCATTCCTCTTTTGGATTATTTAAAATCTTTGCCGTCTGCACCACATATTTTAATCACAACCATGACAGTTACGGCGGCGCAATTATTGGAAAAAAGGCTTGAAAAACACGACTATATCCATCAATTCATTCCTTATGATCATCCACAATGGATTGTAAAATTTCACGATCACTGGCAACCCGACATGGCGATATGGGTAGAGTCCGAATTATGGCCCAATCACCTGTCCACATTGAAAAAGAGAAATATCCCCTCAGCTTTACTGAACGCTAGACTATCTCAAAAAAGTGCAAAAAAATGGACATTATTCCGTAAGACATTTCAATCCATCACATCCTGTTTTGATGTTGTTTTGGCACAAAGCGAGCCTGATTTAGATCGCTTAAAATCTTTAGGGCTGGACCATATTCAATCAGCGGGAAATTTAAAAGATATTGCCCCTGCCCTGCCTTTTGATCCCGTTGCCGCCGATGACATACGCCACGCCATTGAATCCCGCCCTTGCATTTTATTTGCAAGCACGCACACCCCTGAGGAATCGATGATAGCGGATATCCACGCAAACCTTAAAAAAGATCACCCCGAATTATTATCCATTATTGTTCCGCGTCATCCAAAGCGCGGCGAAACCATCGCCCACGATTTAAATAAGCGTGATTTCAATATTGCCCTACGATCATTGAAAATGTCCCCACGTCCGACCACTGATATTTATATCGCCGATACGATTGGCGAAATGGGTCTGTTTTATCACCTCTGTCCAATCGTTTATGTCGGCAATTCAATCGGTACAATCCCTGGGGGTGGGCATAATTTACACGAGCCCGCTTGGCACGGATGCACCATTTTAAGTGGCGATAGCCTGTTTAATTTTTCTGATCAGGCCGAAAATATGCCGACATCAGGCGCGGCAATTCTTGTCAAAAATAAAGATGATCTCATTCAAAATTTGAAACAGCTTTTAAATGACGAAAGCAAATGCCAAACCATGGCAAATAATGCCCATGATTACGTTTTGCAAAAACAAGCCGTTGGTTTGGATAAAATCACGAACCGCCTTGAACCTGTTTGTAAAAAAGCCAAATTGTTATAATGTGATGTCATGGCAAAGCTAAATCTTCCTTCTTTTTGGTATGCAACGGATGATAATGATACATCACCCATAATGTCTAAGGCCCTGTGGCCAATATCAAAACTCTATCGCGCGGGGTGCGTTTTTAATAATGTCATAACAAGACAGAAAAAATCCCCCCTCCCTATCATTTGTATTGGCAACCTGACGATGGGCGGCGCAGGAAAAACACCAACCGCGCGTGCCATTATGAAATTGGTCGAAGACCATGATAAATTTCATACCGTATGTTTTATGATGCGTGGATATGGTGGACAGAGTAAAGGCCCCGTCGAGGTTGATCCCACTGTTCATACGGCTTGGGATGTTGGGGATGAGGCATTGATGCAGGCTCGGTACGCCCCCGTGATTGTTGCCAGCAACAGATACGAGGGCGCCGTTTTGGCAAAATCACAAGGGTATGACCTGATCATTATGGATGATGGTTTTCAAAATCCTCAATTGGAAAAAGACCTGTCATTCATCGTTGTTGATGGTGGTTTTGGATTTGGTAATGGTCTTGTTTTCCCTTCTGGGCCATTACG
>JAUHXB010000132.1 GCA_030427215.1 Alphaproteobacteria bacterium
CGGACACTTCGGTTTTCTTGGCCAATACCATGGATTGCAACAACCGTTCGGTTGTGATGAAGCTGTCCCCCGCCTTTTCGGATAAAATTCGTGCCTCATCGACGATTTTGGCAAGATCGGTCGACATACGAAGCCCGCCTGTAGCGCCTGTTACTTGTGGCAATTTTGCCAAATTCTTATCAAGGCGTGCGCGCAATGTTGCAACATCACCACCCGCGGCGGTGACAAGCGAATCCGTCACATTTTGATCATCATCCATCATCACCCTTAACAGGTGATCCGGTTCCAAAGATTGGTTATTTTTCCGCATGGCAAGCGTTTGCGCCGTCTGCATAAAGCCTCTCAGCTTTTCCGTCATTTTTTCGAAGTCCATCGTTAGGCCCTTCCTTTCTTATATATATATTTAATAATATCATGAACCCTTTAAGGCATCCATAACATCATTATATAGGAATAAATTCAGAGTTGTCTAGTCTAATTTCTGTGCCGCAATGCGCAAACCAAGAAGGATAAAAAATCCCCCTGTCACACGATCAATCCACACGGACATCGATGATAATTTTGTACGAATTTTGGAGTGGGTTAAACCCAACGCCACAATTGAAAACCACGCCATCACCATGACGGCAATGGATGTCCCATAAATTAACTGCCATGAAAACGGGGGGTTTGACAGAGGTTTTTTTGCATGCCTCTTCGTGCTAAAATTATAAAAAATGAAGGAAAAAACCATGACAAAACGAAATTCAATTGCCGAGATGAAAGACGAAGTTGCGGGATGGAGGCGAGAGCTTCACATGAACCCTGGCCTGACACGCGACGAAAAATTTGCCTTTGCATTTGTTCAGGAACGGCTAACGGATTTAAACATTCCATTTAAAACAGGTTATGCCGAATATGGTGTTGTTGCCACAATTGAGGGCAACATGAACACATCAGGCAAATCGGTTGGCCTTCGCGCGGATATGGATGCGTTATCCTTAACCGAAGAAAGCGGACAGCCATGGACGTCAAAAATTGATGGTGTCATGCATGCGTGTGGGCATGATGGTCACACGGCGACGTTGTTAGGCGTTGCGAAATATTTGTCCGAAACGCGAAATTTTGATGGCTTGGTTCACCTTATTTTTCAACCTGCCGAAGAAGGCGGGCACGGTGCGGATCGTATGATCGCCGATGGATTGTTCAATGATTTTCCATGTGATGCCGTTTATGGCCTTCATAATTGGCCATACCAAAAAATCGGAACGGCGGCGATTCGTCCAGGGCCAATTATGGCATCGGTGGATGAATTTGATGTTGTGTTCACAGGGCGCGGAGGGCATGCGGCGTTGCCTCAGGCATCTATTGACCCTATTGTCATGACCGCAAATTTTGTGATGCAGGCGCAAACATTGATCTCTCGTGAGACTGACCCTGTGCAGGCAGCGGTGTTAAGTTTCACGGATATACATAGTGGTGAAGGCGCCCATAATATCATCCCTGAAACCAGCAAGGTTAAAGGCACAATTCGAACATTTGATTTCGATGTTCGCGCGAAATTACAAAAAAGGATTGAACAATTGGCGCAATCGGTGGCTGATTTTCACGGTGGGACGTGTGAATTTGGTCTGACACCGCATATTGATCCAACGATTAATGACGCGGCCGAGGCGGAATTTTGCGCCGATGTCATGGCGGATCTGATTGGTGAAGATAACATGAACCGTAATGTCGCCCCATGTATGGGCGGTGAGGATTTCGGATCAATGTTAAAAGACCGCCCCGGTGCCTATATCTGGGTTGGGCAAGGAACAGGTGATTCTAAATCCCCACATGACCAAGGATTGCACAGTCCCAAATATGATTTTAATGATGATGTGTTGCCACTAACAATTGATTATATGGCGGAATTGGTTGAAAGACGGTTGAAGGTTTAGCCTCTTTCCCTATTCCAACAAATCCCTAAACAAAACATCACGTTTTGACATGACATCTTTAAAATTAACCAGATGTTGACCGCGTAATTTTTCACCCAGCGGCAAATCAACCGAATGCGGATTAACCTGCTTACCCTTTTTAATAACTTCGTAATGTAAATGCGGCCCTGTTGATCGGCCCGTCGTCCCGACATATCCAATGACCTGACCTTGTTTTACCCGTTTGCCCTTACCAATACCCTTTGCGAATTTATTCAGGTGAGCATAAGCCGTTTTGTAGGTTTCGTTATGGCGAATACGAATATAATTTCCATACGCGCCGAAACGGTTTGCGCGCTCCACAACACCATCGCCCGCGGCATAAATAGGTGTCCCAGTCGGGGCGGCAAAATCCAACCCCTTATGCATTTTGTTATATCCCAACACAGGGTGTTTTCGCGGCCCATATCCTGATGACAAACGCGCCCCATCAATGGGTGTGCGCATCAATGCACGGCGGATTGATTGTCCGTCTGGTTCAAAATAATTTGGAAATCCTTTATCCTTTTCAAACAGGTAAATCGGCATTTCCTTGTTTCGTAATTTCAAATTGGCATAGAGCAAACGGTTGGATCGGACATACTCGCCGTCAGCCGTTTCACGGGTTTCGAATAAAACTTCAACCTCTTCCCCGCCCCAAATATCACGTTGAAAATCAACGGTCCAACTATATGCCGTGATCATCCGATTGATAATACCATCGGGCACACCCGCCTTACCCATTGATCCATAAATTGAATTTTCTATGGTGGTTTTAATGGCGTATTTTTTAATGTCCAGCGGCTTTGTTTTTGTTTCTGCGGCCCAAGAGCCTTCATCATTTTGACTGACAATTATAGAGGTCAAACTGTCAAAAACATAAGCCACAGATTGAATAGTGTCATTTTCTCCTAATCGCTCTCGTACCACATTCATTTTGTGACCTGGGCGAATATTTTGAGGGTCTAGTTCCGTTTTTATCGCACGTGTCGCAGCGATATAATCATCACCGCTTAACCCCGTATCTTCCATCAATGTGCCCAAAACATCTCCCGATTTAACGGTGATTGTTTTTGTCCATGTATATGGTTTATCAAAATAGGGGCGCGTGCCGACGCGGGATAAAAATGGTGTTAGTCCTTGTCCTTCAATTTCAGGGTCATAATCCCCCCATTCGATTTTTTTGATTGGGTCAGGTTCTTTTAGTGTCTCTATTACCGCCGTTTGAACAGGTTCTTTTATATTAGTAATTTGAGTTTGATTATCATCCTCGTCACCAAAAATGAAAACCGATAAAAGGCCAATCGCAACAACCAACCCGATAATGAATTTCAATCGGATCGTTCCAGATGGTGTGAGGATATGTCGGTGTTTAAGATTTATTTTTTCGAACATGAATTTATAGTTATTTTTTTTCTCTTATACTCTCGGACTTTAATTGACCACAAGCGGCCAAGATATCATCCCCTCGGGTTTTTCGTATAGGGCTATCCAATCCTTTATCCGCAAGAATTTTTGCAAATGCCTCAATGCGATCCCGATCCGAACATTCATAACCACTCTCAGGCCAATCATTAAACGGGATTAAGTTCACTTTGGCGGGAATATCACTAATCAATGTGGCAAGATTATGAGCGTCTTGGTCACTGTCATTCACGCCCTTTAACATCACATATTCAAATGTTATACGACGACGAGAATCCAGCGGATAATCGCGGCAGGCCTGCATCAAATCCGCAAGCGGGTATTTTTTATTAATCGCCATGATGTCGGACCGCGTTTCATCATCCGCACTGTGCAATGATATTGCCAAATTGACATTTAATTCCTCACCACATCGGACAATCATGGGCACAAGCCCCGATGTTGAGAGTGTGATTTTACGTTTTGAAATAGACAGGCCATCCGCGTCCATACAAATCTTAAGCGCTTTGGCGACATTTTCGTAATTATATAGCGGTTCGCCCATGCCCATCATGACAATGTTGGTGAAATCGCGCCCGCCGTCACGTTTATCATTCGAAGGCCACTCACCCAGGACATCACGCGCATGCATAATTTGTTGCAAAACCTCGTGTGCACCCAAATTCCGAACCAACGGTTGCGTCCCCGTATGGCAAAATTTACACGCCAACGTGCATCCAATTTGAGACGACACGCATAATGTTCCACGATCTGATTCAGGGATAAACACCGTTTCAACCATTTGCCCATCTTGAAGTTTGAGCAACCATTTGATCGTGCCGTCTTGTGACCGTTGTTCGGCTTCAACGATTGGACGACCGATTGTGAATCGATCATCCAAAAACGCCTTCATATCACGCGGAATATTGCCCATGTCATCAAATGATTTCACCCCTCGATGATACATCCAATGCCAAATTTGTTTCGCCCGAAAGGCAGGAACCTGATATTCACCTAACAAGGCGATCAATTGGTCTTTGGATAGGCCAATCAGGTTTTGGCGTCCCTCCGCATCCCATTTCGGCGCGGCAAAAACGCGACCATGTTTTTCAATAGATGTCGTATCATTCATAACCCGCGCACCATACGATTTTTAGGATATAAAAGTAAAGGATATTAATATTGACATAAATTTAATAATTTGTTAATGTTCTGGTATGGGTAACCCTCTATATAAAGATGTTTGGAAAAGTATTCGTAGTTTGATTGGTGG
>JAUHXB010000133.1 GCA_030427215.1 Alphaproteobacteria bacterium
TGCGGAAATTCGCTGTTATATTTCCCAACAATTTCTATCGCGCATTTATGCAGGTTACGTGCGCGGGAATAATATCCTAATCCCGCCCATTCGCGCATGACATCGTCTTGGGGTGCATTTGCCAAATCCTGAACAGTCGGCCAGATTGATATGAATTTTTCAAAATATTTAATCACTGCCCCAACTGTTGTTTGTTGCAACATCACCTCAGACATCCACACATGATAAGGGTCAGGGCGCTCAAACGGTTTTGACCGCCAAGGCAATGCTCGCGCGTGGGTGTCATACCAGATCAGCATTGCATTCCGAATTTCCGATGGTGTATAATCAGGCTTATTCATGACAAAGAAAACTAAAGCAAAAATCAATTTTGACCAGAGAGGATTTAAAACATCCGCCCTATCCAAAATCATGCCGTCCGTCATGAAAAAATTAGGGAGCGCGACTGAAGCCAAAAAGGCCGCATCCATTATTCGTGTTCTAAACCATTGGGTTGATGTTATGGGGCATGACATGGCCCCCTATTCCACGCCTTTGCGTATTGGATTTAAAAAACAAAAGGATAGAAATACAGGAGAACAAGTTTCCATCCGCGTTTTAAAGATTAAAGCCGACAGCGCGATTGCAACAAAAATTGCCATGCGCGAACAAATTATCTTACAACGTGTAAATACATTATTTGGAACAGACGATTTTCAAAAATTGGATATTGAGCAAGGGCGTATTACATTGTCCGCCAAACCAAAATCAAAAACACCGGCACAAAAATATGATTTGAATTTGCCCAATATTGACGACCCGATTTTAAAAGAACGGCTTGAATCTCTTGGCCAAGCTGTTATGAATAAACCACAAAATAAATAAGGACAAAACGAACATGAAAGTCAACGCAAACACTCTTAAGGCCGGAAACATTATTGAAATCAAAGACCGGCTATGGTCGGTCGTTGGCATGGAAATCTCCCAACCTGGTAAAGGCGGAGCCTACGCAAATATCACCCTTCGCGATGTTCGTAATGGAAATAAGGATGTTCAACGTTTTCGCACACAAGAATCCGTTGAAAAAGTTCGCCTTGAACAGGAAGAAAGCCAATATCTATTTTCCGACGGTGAAAATTATACATTCATGGACACGACCACATACGAACAATTTGAAATTCATGGCGATTTAATCGGATACCCAAAGGCATTTTTACAAGACGGCATGATGGTCACAGTCGAAAAATACGAAGACGAACCATTAAGTGTTAAATTACCTGATCAGGTCACAATGGAAGTCGTTGAATGCGAACCCGTTGTAAAGGGGCAAACGGCATCGTCATCTTATAAACCTGGCGCGCTTGAAAATGGTGAACGCGTTATGATCCCCCCGCATATCGGTGCGGAAACACGCATCGTGATTAAAACCGAAGATGGATCATATGTTGAAAGAGCGAAGGATTAGTGATTTAGAGGTTTAGTGTTTTGGTGATTTAGTGTATGAAATATCTAAATCACCAGATAACCAGATAACTAAGAGACCAAGATCATGGCAACACCTGCAATTATAACAATTATGGCACGCGCAGCGGAAAAGGCTTCACGCGGTTTACTTCGTGATTTTGGCGAAGTTGAAAATTTACAAATTTCAATTAAAGGGCCAGGTGATTTTGTGTCCGCGGCCGACCGCAAGGCCGAACAAGTTATCCATGACGAATTATCATACGCCAAGCCAAAGGCTGGTTTCCTTATGGAAGAAAGCGGTGAAGTTAAGGGCGAAGACAATACTCGATTTATTATCGACCCGTTGGATGGCACAACAAATTTCCTTCACGGTATTCCGCACTGGTGTATTTCCATTGGCTATGAAGAAGACGGAAAAATCACGGCCGGTGTTATCTTGGACCCTGTCAAAGATGAAATGTTCTATGCGACAAAAGGCGGTGGAGCATGGATGCGCGGGAATAAACGCCTCCGCGTTTCAGGGCGGAAAGATATGCATATGGCGGTTGTTGTTTCAAATGCCGACCCGATTAATGTTTACATTCCACGATACGAAACGGTTAAAGCGCATGTCGCAACCATCCGTAATTTTGGCGCATCCGCGCTTGATCTGGCTTATGTTGCCGCGGGGCGTATTGACGGGTTTTATGGCGGATCAATTAAACAAGGCCCACAACCTTGGGATGTTGCCGCGGGATCAATCATCGTGAAAGAAGCCGGAGGCATGATCACCGAAATTGATGGGCGATCAAACCCCGTTTACAACCAAAATGTACTGGCAGGAAACGAACATATTTACGGACAATTGAAAGACTTATTGAAATAAGTTTGCCTTCTATTTAAAGCGACTTAATTAAGTTTAATCCAACTTAATTATTTCTTGCAACCCATTGTTTTCACTTGTTATTTTTCAAATTAAACTTAATAAGTCGCACGATATCAAACCCCTGTTCGTATTCCAGATGGTGGAATAAATATGCCGACACACCGCCCATGTGATGTGACACGAACGGCGTCATACCGACCATTCGCCATATCCCGCACAATTTCCGCAAAATGTGTCTTAAATTCTTGTGTACCGAATTCTTGAACGCGCACCCTCGGCGCCAATGGGTCTTCTCTATTCATGAATGTTATTATAGGATAATTTTCCTATACTGTCAAGGTCTAAATGATGAAGCCCTTGAATATTGACGAAATGGATTAATAATATTTTCCTGCACCTCATGCGGGTCATATCGTTCAGCGGCCTCATCAAAAAATCTGACTGCCTCAGGAATATGATTGGACATGATGGGTATTGTATCGCCATAAGGGTGTGATGTTAATTGTTCGCGAACCAATTTTGACATTGTGTCACGACGATTACTTTGCGCCACTTCAATTTTATGATGGATCACATCGTCATTATGTTGTGCCATATAGGGACCAAATTTATCAAAGAAATCAACCAAATGGCCTCTCACCATTTGCTGGCGTTTACGTTGAACGCGCGCGGCAAAGGGACGTCCCAATTTAACACGTTCGTTATGCGCCAATGACATGATGGTGTTACGCCCATGTTTTTGCGAAATAGGGTCGCGCGGTAATTTCCAAAACATGTCATGAAACAAGATGCAATCCGTATCAGTTTCATGATTAAACACATGCGTTAACGCCACACGCATTGTCCCATCATAGTTTTCACCATCGGACGCACGACATGGTTTCGATTGCACACATTCCTGTATCACAAAGTTAGGGTGATAATCGTTCTTCCATGTATCAGGATTTGTAAAGCCCGCCCATTTTTGCCCTGTTACGATATGATCAATGGCTTTATTCAATTGTGAACGGGAAACAATTTCGACTCCCTCTCCCCTTGCATCATTGGATGTTTTTAAGACAAAACAATCGCCATTCATTTTTGAAATACGGTTTTGAGTACTCTCGGCTGACTGATCTTTAGCAACCACCAGTGATGGTGGAATAAACCCATGTAATCCCAAATTTTGGCAATTTAAAATAAAATCATCTTTATAAGATTGAGCCGTTAATGCATTTAATGACGCATTCACCATAATCGGATCGTCATAAAATGTTTGTAAAACCATATTGGTTAAAAATTGCGGAACCCCCATCCCTGTAAATTGATAGCGAAGAAATGGATATTGTTTTTCAACCCAATCATTTCCTTTGAAAAAATCATTATTAAATCGGCGATAATCTTCGTTAATGATATCTGGTAATGACCGTTTATAAAGATGCCCATAAGCATTTAGACCAGAGGCTGGCAAATAATTTAGCTCCAAAATACGGATTGATCCATCATCCATCTGTTTTAAATCAACGGTCATGCCATTGACCGTTATAGGCGATTGATGGGGAGTTTGAGAGGCATAATCCGTATAAAAATCACGAACCTCGCAATCATAAAAAAATTGCATATCTGCCCTTTGTCTTATCTCTCTATGTTTTAAACCTAATGCCTTGCATGATTCAGTTACAATATGATTGTAGTCAGGTGTTTTTGTGTATAGTAGCCCTTTAGTAATTTCCAACACCTGCTCATAATTTTTATTATAGTAGTAAGAATACGCCAATGCATTACGCAGAACTGAATCTTTAGGATTACTTTCAAAGATGGGTTCAAGCAAATTAACGGCCTCTTGCGACAAGCCTGCATCATTTAGTCGATATGCAATTTGAAGCGCCAGTTGCAAATCTTTTGTATAGGGTTGAACTCCCTCTTTAAATATTTTCAGGGCACGGCGAGCATAATATTTCGCCTGTCGTTTATCTTTTTGTCTGAATTTCAACCATGACAATTGTGCGTATAACCCAGCTTTATTTCCAAGATCATTTTCACAAAAACGAATAGCTTTTTTAACGCAATGGGCTTGTTGATCTATTTCACCACGCTCTGCGTGCAACCCTGCCTTAAATGTCCAATATGCTGCAGGATCAAGGCCTTGATCTTTACAATCTTCCAGAAATTGGTGAGCCCGTTTCCATTGTCTTTTTTTAACATAGCTATTAAGCCACACCGTAAAGTCGACTTCCACAGCAAGTTTTTCAATTTTTTCTTGGGAATCTTGTTCTTCAACAACAATCCCAACTTCCAAATCTTTATTATTCCCATTATCT
This sequence comes from Alphaproteobacteria bacterium, assembly GCA_030427215.1. Taxonomy (GTDB): domain Bacteria; phylum Pseudomonadota; class Alphaproteobacteria; order Micavibrionales; family UBA1664; genus UBA1664. The sequence continues at coordinate 4,609 of JAUHXB010000133.1, forward strand.
TGAA
>JAUHXB010000134.1 GCA_030427215.1 Alphaproteobacteria bacterium
ATCCATGTGATATTGGCCACACCACCAAGGTTTAAAATAACGATCGGTAAATCCAACTCTGCATTTTTGACCAAAGCTTGATGATAAATCGGCAATAATGGTGCACCTTGGCCACCATGTTTCATATCATTTGATCGAAAATCATTGATAACAGCTATACTCGTTTCCGCTGCCAGCAATTCTCCGTCACCCAATTGAATGGTCACGCCATTATCAGGATCATGATGAATTGTTTGCCCATGAAAACCAATAAAATCAATATCTTGATTATTTTTATTAATCTGTTTTATTAATTTGTGAATAACTGGAATTTGTGCCCGCGTGAAGGCTTGCTCAATATCCTTTATTTCTTTTGTCAGTTCGGTTTTATTCAAACATCCTTGCAATAAATTGCGTAGGAACGGATCGTGGGCCTCACTTACAAACCCTAATGGTTTGATATAACTATACCCATCTGTTTCAATCGCCGCAGCGTCAATACCATCCATGGCGGTGCCTGACATCAGGCCAATTGCTGTATATGTTTTCTTTTCACTGGATTTTTTCATTGGTCTTATTTAAAACTTTTTATATAGAAAAATAAAGAGATAAGAATGACACAAAAATTTAAATCAGAATTCCTCAATGTTATGCAAGAGCGTGGCTTTATTTATCAATGTAGCGACCTTGATGGATTAGACGCCAAATTAATGGAAGGCACGCAATCGGCTTATGTTGGGTTTGATGCCACGGCACAATCCCTGCATGTCGGAAATTTGATTAACATCATGATGTTAAAATGGTTTCAAGAAACGGGTCATAAACCGATCACATTAATGGGTGGTGGGACATCAAAAATTGGTGATCCGTCCTTTAAGGATGAACAACGTAAATTACTGTCTGACGATGATATTGAAACCAATATGCGCCATATTCGTGAGACGTGCTTTGACCAGTTTTTGACCTATGGCGAGGGCGCAAATGACGCCTTGATGGTTAATAATGATGATTGGTTAGCGGATTTGAACTATCTTTCCTTCCTGCGTGATTATGGGCGGTATTTCACGATTAATCGGATGATTGGATTTGAAAGTGTGAAACAGCGCCTTGACCGCGAAAGCCCACTCACATTATTGGAATTCAATTACATGGTTATGCAGGGATATGATTTCGTTGAATTGCATAAACGATATGGCACCTCCATTCAAATGGGTGGGTCAGACCAATGGGGCAACATTATCAATGGTGTTGATTTAGGGCATAAGGCCCATCGTCAAAACTTATTCGCATTTACGACATCTTTACTCACAACGCCTGATGGTAAAAAAATGGGTAAAACCGAAAATGGTGCGGTGTGGTTGAACAAAGATATGTTGTCGCCCTATGATTATTACCAATTCTGGCGCAATGTTGATGATGCAATGGTCAGTGAGATGTTGCGCAAATTCACGATGTTACCAATGGATGAGATTGCCAAATTAGAAGCCTTGCAAGGCCAAGACGTTAATGAGGCCAAGAAAGTTTTGGCATTTGAGGCCACAAAATTATGTCACGGCGAACAAGCGGCGGTAGAGTCCGCCGAAACCGCCCGCCAAACATTTGAACAAGGGATGAGCGCAGAAGGGCTGCCCACCATAGAGGTCAATGACCCGCAAATGACACTTATTGATCTTTTGATTCAATCCGGATTGGTGGATTCAAAGGGGGCTGCACGTCGTTTAATTGAGGGTGGTGGCGCCCGAGTCAATGATGATCAAATCATGGATGTGAATGCCATGTGCGACATCACAGATGGATTTAAATTATCGTCGGGTAAGAAAAAGCACGTTTTGGTGAAGGTGATTTAATTCAACTGCCCGCGTTCTCTTGGCGGTAATGTGGCTTCCTCTGTTTTTATCGGCGCACTGCCCTCAAATAACATCTTCCGAATAATACCCGGTGCCAAAACAGATAGCGGATTAATGCTGACGATTGGATCATCTGTTGACCCTTTAATTGTGTAAGTCGCCGCCAACAATGCCCCGCCACCGGTTAATAAATCGCCTATAATAGGAATGTTACTTATTATAGAATTAATTTCGGATAAGGGCGCGGCCGTTCCTTTAATTTCAACCTGATCATCATTTGTATCGACGATCCCATCAAATGTTAATGCAACTGATGACCCTGATGTTGTCCCATTGCGAATAGAAAATTTATCTCCGCTATCTCCACGCTCCCATCGAAATTCAGATTCCAGACGGGCAAAGCCAAGACTTCCTGCCTGTAAAAAGTTTTGAAATGACAAGGCATTAATCAGACGGAGAAGGACAGGCGCATTGGACACAGTAAAATCATTAATTCTGGCCTTGCCATCAACGTCCCCCCATCGTCCGCCTTCAATTGGTTTTCCTGCAATTTGCAATTGCCCGCCTTGGATATAGGGGTACAGGTCAAAGGCCCGTAATGTTTCACCAGCATTATTTGATTCCACACGAAGGCTAAGCCCTTCTTCGTTATCGGGGGTGTAACGAATAAATAAATCACCTGCCTGACCATCAAGTCCTAATTTTGAATCCATTTCAAATTGATCTGGGCTCCCCTTATCATCCAATTTCACGTATAATTTTGCGGATTTTAATGTTGTGTCATCTGAGGTGCGCAGTTCATTAGTTTCTAGGCCAATTTCCATCTTGCGCCTTGTTTCGGCTGGCTCAGCCTTCAGATTATCTTTCTTACTTGTTAATAATGGCCGCGCATCCAGAAATTCACCTTCAATATTAATTTTAAAAATTGAATCTTCGGCCTTTGCCTTAAGAGAAAAATCATTTTCATTGAATTTTGCGTTGTTTAGGCGCGCCTCGATAATTTCGGGATCACCTTTTTCATTGCGGAAGGATATGGTTCCATCTTTGAGTGATAAATCACGTCCACTGATTTTAAGATTTTGAATGGATTGCAAATCACCATTGCGCAGGGCGATATTCATTGATGTCCGCCCATTAACACCAACCCCTTTATCAATGCCAAAGTCATCAACAATAACGGCCGTTTCCGTTATATCCAAATCAAGGTCGATAGTGGCGTCACGATTATTATTCGATTTGATATAAGATACATTTCCTGTTGTGTTCCCACGAAAATAATCGGCAACATCGTTGATGAATGCGCGGCGAATGGCGTCACTTGCCGTGACAGTTGCATCTACTTTTGAAACATAATTAACATCCGGTTTCGGTGAGAAATATTCATGCCAATCCAATGTGATGGGTTTCCCTTGCAATTGGCCAGCCCCTTTAACTTTAACTTCTTCGGTTGTCGCGAAAATGTCAAAGGGCCCACCTGATAGGTCAAGCCCCTTTACGGCATTTGGAATTGTTGCGTTGTTGATTGTTCCATTAACCGTCACCTTCACATCCTCAATTGGGACATCTTTTAACAAAGGGATTTCAACATCGACGGTTGCCTCAACATCACCTTTTGTATTGCGCGGTTTGAAATCTGTTTTTTTAAAAGCGGTGATGGGGTCGCCCGCTATATAATCAAACACGTCTTGGGCCTGGGCCTGAACAGGGAATTTTAATGTGCCTAACCCTGCGCCTTTGGTCAATAAATCATCAAAATATAATGTTGCGTCCGTTGTCTTCATGGCGCCGATCATGGCGTCATCGACATTGAGGGTTAGCTCGATATTATCATATGTCCCCGTACCATTAACCTTCGTCGCCTTTGGCATCGGATCATTGTAATTAATGGTTAAATTGTCGTAAGACATCTTGCCCTTGATGTCTTTAATTTGTGGAGGGAGCGGCGACTCATCATCACGTGTTTCCGCACCCAAATCAAAAGCCGCATTGAGAGAGACAGATTGAAATATCCCACCCTCCATTTTTTCCACTAGCCATCGATAGGCGCCATTATCCGAAAATTCAGTCGGCCAATAACGGGGGAAATATTCTTGGGGTAAGTTATTCACGGTCAGGACCACGTCTCCCGATAATTGATCTGGCTTATCCAGATTTTGAATATCCCCAAGCGCGGTCACGCTGACTTGGCTATTCACAATTATTTCCAATTCTTTAAAACTGGTCAGATTTGTTTTGGGATCGTGAACCGCATGGATGTGGACATCTGACACATCAATATGATCATCCTTATCATTCAATGGGAAGTGAATCTGTCCCCGATCGGCCTTAATATCAATGTCCGCCTGATGCAAATTCCACACATTATCCAACTGTATTTGAAAGTTGGAATTCACAACCATATTCAAATCAAATCCATCAAGAAGCGACGGCGTAAATTGAGTGAAGCTGTCAATCGGAGTTTCCTGTAACGCACCATTCACATTCAATAAAACAGGATTGGATGTTGTTGAAAAATTCAATTTGGCAACATTATCATCTTCATCATCACCAAAGGGAAAGGTCACAAAACCAGAAAGATTTCTTTTATCAGAAACATCCCCCATCTCTACAAATATTGTAACCGGGTCAAACACAGATGTTTTATCATCTGTCATATCTCGGTAAATAATACTGGCCTTATCAATCCACAATGTTTCCATCACAGGTAAATCATGAATAAGATTATTGAGTGTTGGTAAGGCGGGGGCC
>JAUHXB010000135.1 GCA_030427215.1 Alphaproteobacteria bacterium
TCCCGCGGCATAGGCACGGTCGGCTAATCCCCCTAAAACAACCCCTAAAACCGCTGCCGCGGCAATTGCGTCACTACTAGCTCCCGCTGCTGCGGCAGCCCCTGCTGTGCCAATTGCACCGATCGTTTGATTTCCAAGCTGTGTTGTGCCACATCCTGTTAGAGCTAGGCCTCCAGCTAATGCTAATGCTTGTGCTGGTCTCTTAAATGATAAATCCATAATAATCGTGCTTTCTTGCTTTTAAATTTATGAACGCAAATTACATGAATTTATCACTTAATGTCAATATTATTTTTATGAAAATATTTTGGGAGATAAGGTGTTGTTCTTGATTATTGACATTATGGGATAGTTGTCCTATAATAATAAATATAAAACGCCGTAAAGCCATTTGCCATTTTTCAATTTAAAACAGGCGACTTAAACGACTTAAATTTTATAAAAATGAATAAAAACAATATCTTACAAAAATAAAGACGACTTAATTAAACTTAAATAGACTTGATTTCATTTATTTTACGGTTATATATGAACCATGTCATTGCTCTCTGGATTTTTTACTTATTTGATTATTTGGTGGACGGTTTTATTTACCGTTTTGCCTTGGGGCAATCGTCAACCTGAAACGCATGAGGCGGGGCTTGCCCCTGGTGCGCCAGTGAATGCGAACATCAAAAAGAAACTCATCGCCACAACATTTGTGTCTTTCATTGTTTTGGGATTAGTATGGTTTTTAATTACAATTGAAATTATTGATTTTAGGGAGGTTGCGCGTGAGATGGATGCCAAAATATATGGTGATCGCTCTCCTGATTTTTCAAGGGAATAGTGCACTCGCATTTGATTTATGCCATGACCACGCGGTGGAACATAAACCGCGTGCGGGTGTGATTTATGGCGAAGAAGTGCAGGCCCTCCCTGACCCAATCGAAATTCCAATCACCATTGATATGGCGGAACGTTATGGCATCGATATGCCCGCAGGTGCGTTATTGGAAAGCAATATAGGCATGATGGCAATTTACAATGACGGCCGCATTGTCTATAACGGAAAAGATATTTCAGGCTCAATAAAGGATGCATGCGACGATGACAGCGGTTCAAAAGACACAACAGAACAACCAGAAGACAATAAAGACAGCGATAACACCAACACGGGCGGAGAACTTCCCCGAATGGTACCAATCGGTGATCAAGGCGAGTGACCTTGCCGAAAACTCTCCAACGCGCGGATGCATGACGATTAAACCCTATGGCTTTGCCTTATGGGATAATATTAAAAACGCGTTGGATGCCGAAATTAAGGCTGTGGGCGTTCAAAATTGCTATTTTCCGCTCCTCATTCCATTATCATTTCTGGCGAAAGAGGCCGACCATATTGATGGGTTTGCAACCGAATGTGCGGTTGTGACACATCACCGTTTGGAAAAAAATGAGGCTGGTAAACTTGTTCCCGCGCCATCATCTGAATTGACCGAACCTTTAATCGTTCGTCCAACTTCTGAAACTATTATTGGGGAAAGCGTGAAAAACTGGATTCAATCTTATCGCGATTTACCGATGAAGTTAAACCAGTGGTGTAACGTGTTCAGGTGGGAAATGAGAACACGTTTGTTCCTGCGCACCGCCGAATTTTTATGGCAGGAAGGGCATAATGTTTTTGAAACCTCGGATGAAGCGCGCGCCGACATGGAAAAAATGTTGGAATGTTATGCCGATATTTTGGAAAATTGGATGGCAACGCCTGTTATTCGTGGATATAAAACCGAAGATGAGCGCTTTCCCGGTGCCGTGGATACAATGACCGTTGAAACGATGATGCAGGATGGTAAAGCGTTACAATCAGGGACATCGCATTTCCTTGGTCAGACATTTTCGAAATCGGCTGATATAACATTTCAATCCCGCGAAGGCGATGTGAAACATGCATGGACAACATCATGGGGTTTTTCAACGCGTGTTATTGGTGGCCTTATTATGGCGCATGGTGATGATGACGGGTTGGTCATCCCACCAAAAATCGCGCCTCATCAAATTGTTATTTTGCCATTTTTAAAAGATGATATCGCGGATGATTTAACGTCTTATTGTCAGGAGTTAAAGCAAAAACTAAGCGATAAAGGCATCCGTGTTTTATTCGATGATCGTGATATGCGTACAGGTGATAAATCATGGGAATGGATTAAAAAGGGCGTGCCATTACGCGTTGAAATTGGTGGTCGTGAAATGGAGGCAGGCGAATTATCCGTCACGCGTCGTGATTTGGGGAAAGAGTCCAAACAAACCCTATCCGTTGATGATTTTGTTGCACAAGCGCAATCCATGTTGGATGCCATGCAAGATGACATGTTGAATAAGGCAACAGTGAGCCTGAATGATCGTATCAAAGATGTCGATAATTTGAATCAAGCCCGTGAGTTTTTTGAACAGGATAATCAAGGGTTCGTTCGTTTGGATAAATCCTTTTGGGGAACAGATGACTTTAACGCAATATGTTCTGATTTCGCGGTCACACCGCGATGTGTGCCATTGGATAGCCCAGATAAAGTGATTATTGGGAAAAGTTATTAACCACCATTAACAAATTTGGTGATACGTCGCCGTTTTTGTTTGCGTGTTTCTGTTATGGGGTGGCCTAATTCTTTGTGCTTTTCTTTTAGGCGGCGCGCGCCATGGATAAGTCCTTTGACAGGTAATTTTTTCCTTCTGCGATCCATAATGGCGTTAAAGGCTGCTGTATAATCATATTTTAATTCAACATTTTTTGCAGGATCCCAAAAAATGCCAACAATTGTAATATGTTTTTTCTTCTTACGGCCTTTGGCTGTTTTACGTGTGCCCGTGGCGACTCGCATAAAAGAAATATCAGATCTTACTTGCTTTTGTTTTTTATCCATAACTTTTGTTAGCATTTTATCTATGTCAAAATCAACAAAAACTTTGCGTGACTTCGCGCCCTTTGCGGTTTAAAAAAACTACATGACCAAAGACAAAATCATCGAATTTTTCTCACGGCTTCGCGCGCAAAATCCTAATCCGAAAAGTGATCTTGAATACACGAATGATTTTACATTATTGGTTGCGGTTGTTCTGTCGGCGCAAGCAACGGATATTGGCGTGAATAAGGCCACGCACCATCTATTCCCCATTGCTGATACGCCTGAAAAAATGGTTGCGTTGGGTGAAGATACAATCCGTGATTATATCAAAACAATTGGGTTATATAAGGCGAAAGCCGCCAATGTTTATAAATTATCAAAAATTTTGATTGAGAAGCATAATTCCGCCGTTCCGCAAACGCGAGAGGCGTTGATAGCCTTACCTGGGGTAGGGCGCAAAACGGCGAATGTGGTTCTGAATGTGGCCTTTGGTCAACCGACCATTGCTGTGGACACCCATTTATTCCGCGTGGGCAATCGCACAGGCATGGCAAAGGGCAAAACACCCGATGAGGTGGAAAGAAAACTGACTAAAAAAATACCAAAAGAGTTTTTGCTTGATGCCCATCATTGGCTTATTTTACACGGACGATATGTTTGTAAGGCACGCAAACCCGACTGTCAGACATGCATTGTTGCCGACCTTTGTAAATTTAAAGACAAGACCGCGTAATAAATTTGCATTTTTATCCACAATCTGTCATATTGTTTTTGCGTTTGATAGACGCCATGACGACTAAGTGACTTTTACGGATTATTTCTTTTAAGCACCGACTACGCCTACCGACTATCAGTGCTTATAAATGAAACGCCAACAAAGGAGAACTTCTCATGGCAACAGGTACAGTAAAATGGTTTAACACAACAAAAGGGTTCGGATTTATCGCACCAGAAGATGGCGGAAATGATGTTTTTGTTCACATCTCTGCTGTTCAAGCTGCGGGTATGCAGACATTGAATGATGGTCAGAAAGTATCTTATGAACTTCAGGAAGATGCTCAACGTGGAAAAACATCTGCGATTAATCTTCAAGAAGCCGCTTAATTTAATTAAGTTATTCTAAATTTTTAAAATCCCTGCCTTTTGGTGGGGATTTTTTTATTTTAATGCCAGTAAATGCGCCTTAACGGATTCCGGTAAAGTCTCTAAATTATATCCGCCTTCCAAAACGGATACTATTTTGGGACAAAATGGTTTGAATTGATTAACAATCCATCCAAAATCATCATGTTGTAAATTTAATCCGCCGATGGGGTCGCTCTCATGTGCGTCGAACCCCGCGGAAAAGATGATGAGGTCTGGCGCAAAATCGTGTGCAAAGGGAATAATTTTATTTTCAATGGCTGATCTGAAATCACGCGACCCTGATCCTTGGGGGAGGGGAGCGTTACATATGTTTTTACTATCATTCATCCCTGTGTGAGGAAAAATGCCCTCCTGATGTGTTGAAGCATAGGCGATATCAGAATAACCGTCATCCACTCGTCGCTTTACAAGGTCTTCCGTTCCATTACCGTGATGCACATCAAAATCGATAATGAGCGTTTTAACACCACTGGTTCGCGCGGCAATAAAGGCGTTGGCGAAAAAACAAAATCCCATTGCCGTATCGTATTCAGCGTGATGTCCTGGG
>JAUHXB010000136.1 GCA_030427215.1 Alphaproteobacteria bacterium
TGCAGATGTTTATAAAACACCATTTTTTACCAAAGCGATTGAAAAAATAGCGGAGCTAAGCGGTTTAAATTATGAAGATTCAAAACGTGAATTTCGTATTATTTTGGATCATATCCGCGGGGCAACATTCCTGATTGGGGATGGGGCTTTGCCCGCAAATGTTGACGCGGGATATATCACACGTCGATTAATCCGCCGCGCCATCCGCACCGCGAAAAAGATCAATATCCATGATAATTTTACGGCCCAGCTGTCTAATTTGTATATTGATGAGGCCTCCGCTTATCCAAGCCTACAAGATAATCGCGAAACAGTGGTCAATGCGATTCAAGCGGAAGAAGATAAATTCCGTAAAACATTGGAATCGGGCGAACGCGAAATTTTAAAATTCTTAAACCATAATGATAATGTGAGTGGAAAAGATGCTTTCTTCTTCTATGAAACATATGGTTTTCCTCTTGAATTAACGATTGAGGTTTTAGGGGAACACAACCGCACATTGTCTAAACCAGAACAATTTGAAGCGGCAGAAAAAGAACATTCCGAAAAATCACGAACTGCTGCGGCTGGTAAATTTAAAGGTGGGCTTGCGGATCAAAGTGAAATTACAACGGCATACCACAGTGCCACCCATTTAATGTTGGCGGGACTACGTGAAGTTTTGGGCGATCATGTCCACCAAAAGGGAAGCAACATTACGGGTGAGCGTATTCGGTTTGATTTTTCTCACCCGGAAAAGGTGACACGTGACGTACTTGATCAGGTTGAATCGTACGTGAATGAAGGTATCGCCGCCAACGCCATCGTGACCATGCGCGAAATGGCGAAACAAGACGCCATGGATCAAGGCATTGAGGGTAGTTTTTGGGAAAAATACCCTGATACGGTGAAGGTCTACCGTTTTGAAGATGGGACAGGTAAAAATTGGTCTGAAGAATTATGTGGTGGCCCCCATATTGATCAAACATCCAATATTGCCAAATTTGGACGCTTTAAAATTAAAAAAGAAGAAAGCTCTTCCTCTGGCGTCCGTCGGGTCAAAGCCGTTTTGATTAAGGATTAAATAAAACACTTGATTTATACGGCGTTATCACTGTATAAAGCCAATACTTGTATGAAATGCGGGCTTTAATAGTATTAGGCATGCCCAGTATTTCTTTAATTTAAACCCTTTAACAAAGGACATGAAATGCCAAAAATGAAAACGAAATCAAGCGTTAAGAAACGCTTTCGGGTGACTAAATCCGGTAAGATCAAGGCGAAATCAGCCAACACACGTCACATGTTGATGAATAAACCGACTAAGCGTAAGCGTCAGGCCCGTGGAACAACGGTTCTATGCGCGGCGGATACACGCATTATCTTGCGTTCATTCATGCCATATCAACGTCGTAAGGCATCACGCACAACATCGAATGATAACACAGGAGGGCAAGCATAATGTCACGTGTAAAAGGAGGGGCATCGTCCCACGCAAGACACCGTAAAGTTATTACCAAAGCAAAGGGATATTACGGCCGTCGTAAAAATTGTTTCAGAACAGCCGTCCAAGCGGTTGAAAAGGCAGGTCAGTACGCATATCGTGACCGCCGTAACAAAAAACGTAATTTCCGCGCATTATGGATTCAACGCATTAATGCCGCGGTTCGTATGAACGGTATGAATTATTCTAAATTCATGAATGGCCTTACATTGGCTGGTTTGGATTTGGACCGTAAAGTTTTGGCCGATATTGCGGTTCATGACGAGGCGGGCTTCAAAACAATTTGTGAGCAAGCTCAAAAGGCTTTGGACAAAAAAGCTGCTTAATAAAGCAAAAGAATTACTCAATTTAAAAAGCCCCTTTATCGGGGCTTTTTTTGTTTATCTCTAATCCTTGGCGATGGCGTATAAAACTGTCTCTTGATCAAAAATCGTATAATGATCTAGATAGAAATCATAAAATGGGCACACGCCTTTTATAAATTGCGGAATTGTCACGTAATCTTCATACAGATGATAAATTGAAATCGCCAATTTGGGTTTGAATTTCTTCATTGTTTCAACCGCCCCGTGAAGGGCCGATAACTCCGCCCCTTCAATATCCATCTTTATAAAATCGACTGCAGTCAGGTTTTCTCGCGCGACATAATCATCAATAGTGATCGTTGGCAATGATCCGCCATTGGAGTTAATAGTCAGGCTGGGGTTAATCGTTGGGTTCGATAAATCCGGTTTAACTTCACCACCTTGTGTTGTGTTAGACACACCAAAACCAACAATATTGGCACGATCTTTAAACCCATTTTGGTCTAAATTATGTTGGGTGAGGCCAAGATGTAATGGCAACATATCAAATCCGTGAACAAACCCATCTTCGCCTGCTGCAGCGGCAAAAAATGTTGTTGTTTCCCCCATGCATGTCCCCGCATCAATTACAACATCACCGGGTTCTACGCATATTTTCAAACCATCACGATCATATAAATATTGCCCCAAAACATCCCCATAAACGATGTTCAAATCAACGGAATCAATATCGATTGTTTGATTCAAATAAGGGTATTTTTCAAAATGATGTAAATCCAAACCCAATATATTGGCCTTAATGTCTGATTTCCCTTTTGAATATTGATTAACTTGTTCGATCCCTTTTTCAATATCGGACCACCGACGCCCATTCACATTGACATGGTTATGCCCCAACAAACGAAACAAGATTAATTTGATAAATAAATCCCGAGACGCCTGATCATTAAATAAAGCGTATGTTGTATAAAATTGATCATAATTATCAAAAAAGAATGATGAAAAACCAACATGCCTTGCTGCGTCAAAATTTCTTTCATTTTCAGGCTTGTTGCGAAACAGATCGAAATTATCATTCTCAATGCGATGCATCGAGGCGTAAAATTCAGTCATGATGGTGGTGAGAAATTGATTTTTATGCATAAATATTAAGTTAGATTAATTTCTTAAAATCATCAAACTAAAAAACAATAATCTTGGCCTTTTATTATTTTAATTATTTTCCATTTCGGCTAATTTTTTCTCTAGCCAATGGATTGTGTAATCACCTGATATAAATTCAGGCTCAGATAAAATCCATTGATGAAGGGGAAGCGTTGTTTGAATGCCCTCGATAACCGTTTCATCAATAGCGCGTTTCAAGCGTCGTAGGCATTCCTCACGGTTACGACCATGAACAATGAGCTTTCCAACCATTGAATCGTAATAAGGTGGAATCGAATATCCCTTATAAATTGCGCTATCCATACGCACGCCCATACCACCAGGGGCATGATATTCCGTAATTTTTCCCGGCGATGGTGCAAATGTTTTTGGATTTTCGGCATTCACGCGAACCTCGATCGCATGACCGCGTAAACGGATTTTTTCTTTATTAATCGATAATCCCAATCCGGCCGCAACGCGAATTTGTTCGCTTACCAAATCAATCCCTGTGATCATTTCGGTGACAGGATGCTCCACCTGTATCCTTGTGTTCATTTCCATGAAATAAAATTTGCCGTCTTCATATAAAAATTCAAACGTTCCCGCCCCACGATAACCCATTTTTTGAACAACGTCGGCAGAAATTCCACCAATATAGTCACGTAATTCTTCGGTTAAAACGGGGCTTGGCCCTTCTTCAACAACCTTTTGGTGGCGGCGTTGGATTGAGCAATCACGCTCCCCAAGATGGATTCCGTTGCCTTCACCATCACCAAAGACCTGAATTTCAATATGGCGCGGTTTTTGAAGGAATTTTTCCATGTAAACAGTATCATCACCAAAATTGGCTTTGGCTTCGGATCGCGCAGTTGAATATTGTTCGGCAACATCCTTCATATCGTGAACAACCTTCATGCCCTTACCACCGCCACCTGATGCAGCCTTAATAATCACAGGTAGGCCAAATTCTTCGGCGGTTTTAATGGCATCTTCGACTGATTGTAATGCACCTTCAGACCCTGGAACAACGGGAAGGCCAAGCGCGGCAACGGTTTCTTTCGCCACAACCTTATCACCCATGGATTCAATATGTTCAGGTTTTGGCCCTATGAAGGCAAAGCCATGCTCTTCAACCATGCGCGCGAATTCTGCATTTTCAGATAAAAAACCATAGCCAGGGTGAATAGCCTCCGCACCAGTGATCGCCGCCGCGGTCAGGATGGCAGGAATATTTAGATAAGAATCTTTTGCCGATGGTGGCCCAATACACACCGATTCATCGGCCAAGCGAACCACCATTGAATTTTCATCTGCGGTTGAGTGAACGGCAACTGTTTCAATGCCCATTTCCTTACAGGCACGGTGAATCCGAAGGGCTATCTCACCACGGTTTGCAATTAATAATTTTTTGAACATGTTTATTCCTATTCAACAACCGCCAAGACATCACCAAATTCAACAGGGGATGCATCACTTGCAACAATCTGTGTCACGGTTCCGCCTGTTTCGGCCTTAATTGGGTTCATAACCTTCATTGCCTCGACAATCATAAGCGTGTCGCCGGCATTGACCTTATCCCCAACGGATACGAAATTCGCAGCGCCAGGTTCA
>JAUHXB010000137.1 GCA_030427215.1 Alphaproteobacteria bacterium
CCCTGAATCCGTTTCATCCAACACACATATTTGCGGTTCCAACATTGCCATTTGCAATACTTCGTTGCGTTTTTTCTCACCACCTGAAAACCCGACATTCACAGGGCGTTTTAACATGTCGTCTTTGATATTCAATTCGGAAGTTTTTGACCGAAGTAATTTAATAAAATCAAGCGTTGGCATTTCATCTTCACCGCGTGCCTTGCGCACCGCATTCACCGATGTTTTCAAAAATTGTGTCATCTGAACACCCGGAATTTCGACGGGATATTGAAAGGCCAAAAACACCCCTGCCGCCGCGCGTTCATCGGCTGACATTTCCAAAATGCTTTCACCGTTGAATAAGATATCACCCTTTGTCACTTCGTAATCTTCATGACCGGCGATAATGTAAGACAATGTAGATTTACCGGCACCATTGGGGCCCATAATGGCATGCACTTCGCCCTTACCAATGGTCAGGTTTAACCCCTTTAATATTTCTTTACCGTCAATTTCGGCATGTAGGTTTTTAATTTCAATCATTATAATTCACTCCAGTTAATTTCATTTTGCCCGTGGGCCTTTAAAAAAGCATTGGCCTTTGAAAAATGTTTACACCCTAAAAAACCACGGTGCGCGGATAGTGGCGATGGGTGCGTTGTTTTTAAAATCAGATGTTTTTGACCGTTAATCATATCGGCTTTTTTCTGTGCATGCGCGCCCCATAACATAAACACAATTGGCCTATCTTGGGCATTCACCTGTTGAATAATGTGATCGGTAAAATCTTCCCATCCCTGCCCTTGATGCGATGCCGCCTGCCCCGCCTCAACGGTGAGGGTTGTATTCAACAATAAAACGCCTTGTTTCGCCCATCCTTCCAAAAAACCATGATCAGGAATATCCATACCAATATCGGCGTTGAGTTCTTTATAGATATTACGCAAGGATGGCGGAATTTTGACACCTTTTTGCACGCTAAAACTTAACCCATGCGCTTGACCCTCGCCGTGATAAGGGTCCTGTCCCAAAATTACGATTTTAACGGTTTCAATCGGGGTTAAGTCCAGCGCGCGAAACACATTATCGTTTGATGGATAAACGGCCTTACCCGCGCGACGTTCGCGCTCCACAAATTCTAATGGCTGTTTTGCTTGTTCATATAAATTCATGCACCACCCTTTGCAATTAATATAATGCCAAGGAAGGCAAAACCAATGCCCAATGCTTGTAAAGGTTTGATGACTTCACCAAGTAACAACATGCCGATTAATATGGTCACCGAAATTGAAAATCCATTTTGCAACACGGCAACCAATGATGCATCACCTCCTGATTTATAGCTGTGCGCCAAAAAGATGTTGGCACCTGCAACCCCTGCCCCCGCAATGATCGCGCATATCACGCCCCATTTATTGATTGTGCCAGATAGAATTTGTTCACCAACGGAAACCCGCGACCAAATGAAATACCCGATTGAAACCACAGCCATAGAGATGGAGAGGATCAACGCCCCCATCGCGGCATCCATGTGCCCCGACCCAACCTTGAACATGATGTTGCGCGTCGCCAATCCCAAGCCAGAGATTAACGCCAACAACCACCAGTATGAGAGGAAGAGAGTCATTATTCAAAACGCCCCTTGCGATCTGTATAAGTAACTGGAACAGTAAACTTAAGTCTAGTGACTGTGCTAGAAAGTTTATCTTCCGACATCTTAGCGCCAACTCCCATTCCAAGAACTGCTATTTTTCCACCTACATTAGAATCTAACTTCTCCTGAACAGTTACAGCCACATCAAAATCTATATCGTAAAAAATATTTCCTTTAAAATGTTTCGTTTCATTCATAAAAGTGCCTGTATGTTCAGGGTTAACAACATTTACGCCTTTACTTTCTTGTGCCAGCCTTACTCCATCTACAATCTGCTCTATGGATTTTTTAACAAACTCATCCAACTCCATCACCCAAGATTCCCCTTGTTATTCGTCATCACCTGAATTCGTGAAACGAATTCTAGGGTGATCCAGAGGTTTTTATTGATATTCTGGATTATCCTAGAATTTGATAAATCAAATTCGGGTAATGACGCATTGTTGTTAATTGCAAATTTCATCGTATAAATCATTCCAATTCGGATTATTGCTTTCTATCAATTTCAATTTCGCTTTACGCGTATATTTTTTCAATCTTTTCTCACGGTGAATGGCTTCACCAATTTCCTCATACTGTTCAAAATGAACAAGCATTTTCACATTATTATCTTTTGTAAATTTACCGCCTATTCCTTCTTTATGTTCCCACACTCTTTTCACTAAGTTCGATGTCACACCAGTATAAAGAGTTCCGTTTCGTTGGCTGACAAGAATGTATGTATAGCTCATTTTATTCATCTCTCTGGATCACCTTAGAATTGCTATGCAATTCAGGTGATGACGCCTTTGGTCATCCAACACTCCCCTCCAACGAAATGCCCACCAATTTTTGCGCTTCCACGGCGAATTCCATCGGTAGATGTTGCATCACTTCCTTACAAAAACCATTGACGATTAAGGCCGTAGCCTCTTCTTCATTCAACCCCCGTTGTTGGCAATAAAACATTTGGTCTTCGCCAATTTTCGATGTTGTGGCCTCGTGCTCGCATTTTGACGACATGTTTTTACATTCGATATAGGGCACGGTATGCGCCCCACATTGATCACCGATCAAAAGGGAGTCACATTGGGTAAAGTTCCGCGCACCCGATGCCTTTGGCATGATTTTCACCGCCCCGCGATAAGTTGAATCAGATCGCCCAGCGGAAATCGTTTTCGACACCACGCGGGATTTAGTGTTTTTCCCCATATGGATCATTTTCGTGCCCGTGTCGGCCTGTTGTTTTGCGTTTGTAATAGCAACCGAGTAAAATTCACCTTGAGAATTATCACCCTTTAAAATACAAGATGGATATTTCCATGTGATGCCGGACCCTGTTTCAACCTGCGTCCAGCTAACCTTGGAATTTTCTCCCTCACAAAGCGCGCGTTTAGTCACGAAATTATAAATGCCGCCCTTGCCGTCTTCATCCCCTGGGTACCAATTTTGAACGGTTGAATATTTAATCTCTGCGTCTTTATGCGCAATAAGTTCCACCACCGCGGCATGAAGCTGGTTTTCATCACGCATTGGGGCGGTGCATCCTTCCAAATAAGATACATACGACCCTTCATCGGCGATAATGAGTGTGCGTTCAAATTGCCCTGTTTCTTTCGCATTAATACGGAAATAAGTGGACAGTTCCATTGGGCAACGAACACCCGGTGGAATATAAACAAATGACCCATCGGTAAACACCGCACTGTTCAAACATGCATGTTTATTATCAGCCGGAGGGACAACCGTTCCCAAATATTTTTTGACCAATTCTGGGTGGGTGTGCACCGCCTCGGATATAGAGCAAAAAATAACGCCTGCATCTTCCAAAGTTTTTTTGAATGTTGTCGCAACGGATACAGAGTCAAACACCGCATCAACGGCAACAGGCATTGCCCCCTCAACCCCCGCCAAAACTTCTTGTTCGCGAAGGGGAATTCCCAATTTGGCATAGACCTCAAGCAACTTCGGGTCAACTTCGTCCAGTGATTTGGGTTTGTTTCCTGATTTTGGCGCGGCGTAATAGTAATAATCCTGATAGTCCAACGGTTCAAAATCAACCTTCGCCCAATTGGGTTCTGGCATTTCCAACCACCGTTGATAGGCCTTTAATCGCCATTCCAGTAACCATTCAGGGTCTTCCTTTTTCTTCGAAATCAAACGAACGATATCTTCGTTCAACCCTTTAGGCGCAAAATCCATTTCAATATCGGTTTCAAACCCGGCGGCGTATTCGCCCGCCATATCTTCGACCTGTTGTATTGTCTCTTTTGTTGCTGCCATTTTTACGCAAGCTCCTTTATTTTTGTCGTCGTCATCAAATCGCTGACTCGAATACCGTCCAGCGTATTTTTAATTGCCACATTCACCTTGTTCCATTTGTTTTTCGGGGCGTAAAGTTTTGCAAGCATGCAATCATTGTCATCATCATTCACACATGGGTTTAATTCCAACGGCCCCTCTATCGCCTCCACCACATCGGCGATGGATATACAGTTTAGGGCCAACGGTACAATATACCCCCCACTCGCCCCGCGGATTGCCGTGATGATTTTGGCGCCCGCCATTAATTTCAAAACCTTTTGAACGGTGGGTTCAGGCACGCCTGTTTCCTTTGAAACAAAAGACGCGCTGACAGGTTTCCCCACTTGTTTCCCAAGACATCCAAGAACAATAACGGCATAATCAGTTAATTTTGACAATTTAAGCATTTGTTTTTATTTGGTAATTTTAATTAATTAGGACTAATATTATCCCTATATGAATTTAATATACGATTTTGATGTTTCAGGTCAAGTTATTAACGTTTCATGAACCTTTTTCCGCCATAATTAAAGTTAAGAATAGGAACATAGAAAACATGAACAAAGACGATTTTGAAATGGCAC